>CAYGPX010000008.1:0-15459 GCA_964351935.1 uncultured Rickettsiales bacterium
CTTCTAAGCTATAGAGAGTAGCCTGCAATATTTTTTTTGCAAACCAAGCAATTTCAGACCAGCGCATTGCAAGTGCAGGAAATGCAAAAACAATTGCTACACTCAAAGATAAAGTTATAAACCAACCTTCCTGCATGGTGATAGGCACATAGCTTTCTGCTATCATATCGCCAAATAGCCCGCCATAGCTAACATAGAACGGCCAGTGCTCATTGACCTGAATGAGCGCACAAAGGCTGCAAACCGCAAGGGTTGCAAGGAGTAATGCTCCGGTGCGTGCTAGCAGATATGAGGGTTTGCTTACAAAACCACAGCGCGCAGCCCAAACAAAAACTGTAATCACGGGCAATATGACTGCTAAACCTAAAAATTGCAGTAGCGGATCGGCAATATATGCACCGGCATAGCTGAAAATATTTTTAACCGCCGCACCAGCCGCACGATTCATCGAAGGATCTGATTCGTGATAAGAAATAAGTGAAAGTGCGAAAAAAGCGCCTAGCAGTGAAAAAATCCATGCATAGGCTGGGCTTTTTTTAGGTGCATCGCTTTCTGCAAAATCTATTGTAGCTTTCATAGATTTTTAATCCTCATCGTCATACTTTTTGAGGTTATAAGGTCGCTTGCCTTGCGATGCATAATAAGTACGCATTAAAAGCTCTGCAATAAAGCCTGTGGTAATGAGTTGTACACCAGTGATAAGCAGAAGAATACCAACATAGAATAGCGGCCTACCTCCAATATCTTCACCTATAAGTTTTAAAACAAAGAGGTAAGATTGTATAGCCCCACCAATTAAGCACATTAATAGGCCTAAATTTCCGAAGAAATGCATCGGTTTTTGGCGGTATTTAAGGAGAAAAAACATCAGTAGCAAATCACTCACTACTTTAAATGTGCGCCCAATGCCATACTTAGCCACTCCAAACTGGCGCGGGTGGTGTTTTACGTCCATGTCAGCTATTTTAGCGCCTTCAAGGGTAGCAAGAATGGGAATAAAGCGGTGAAGTTCACCATATAATTCAAGTTGTTTTGCAAGCCCCGCACGGAAAACCTTTAACGTACAGCCGTAGTCACGGATATATACTTTTGTAATGCGACGAATAAGATAGTTTGCAATTTTGCTGGGGATTTTGCGCAAAATAAAACCGTCTTTACGCTTGGCGCGAACGCCCGTAACAACATCTAACCCTTCTTTTTCTAGCTTCTCAAGCATTCGGGGGATGTCAGCAGGGTCATTTTGTAAATCGCCATCTAAAGTGGCGATGTACTTACCTTTTGCGGCATCAATTCCTGCAGCCATGGCGGATGTTTGGCCAAAGTTTCGTGAAAACTCAACAACACGAACGTGCGAGACCTTTTTGCTTTCTTTTTTAATGGTCGCAACAGTTGTATCTGAAGAGCCATCATCTACGAAAATAACTTCGTGGGAGATTTCTTTAAGTGCTTTTTCGATAGCACTCAACATCGGCTTTATATTTTCTTCCTCGTTATAGACAGGGATAACAAGCGAGATCCTTGGTTTTGTGGAGGATTTTTTAGAAGTGCTGCTCATTTAGAAATGCTCATTACGTGGTTTTTTTCTATATCAATATCGCGTGTGTTTGCCGGATCTATATGCACTAGCACTTCGGCACCCGGCATCACGTTGAGTATGCGGGATTCAACATTTTCTGCAATATCATGTGCTTTATGTAGCAGAAGGTTTGCATCTAATTCAATATGTATCTGAATAAAAGCGGTTAACCCACTATAGCGCGTACGAAGGTCGTGTGCCCCCTTTACTCCTTTGCATGAAAGTGATGCGGTGATAATGGCTTCTCGCGTTATATCGGGGAGCTCTTTATCCATAAGGTTATCAAAGGCAACTCTCCCCACTTGCCAAGCACTTTTCATTATATAAGCGGCAATTACCATTCCAAAGATCGGGTCAATAATATGCAGTTCAAAATATTGAGACAGTAATAATGATATGATAACCGCTGCATTCACTAAAAGATCGGTTTGATAGTGCACCGCATCAGCTTGAACAACACGAGAATTGGTTTTTTTAACCACATAGTGCTGAAAGCTGATAAGCGCTATTGTCATCACAATAGAAAAAAGCATTGCATAAATACCAAGATTGGTATGCTCAATTGCTCGTGGCGTAATGAGTCGGCTTGTTGCCTCAACACCGATAAATAAAGCAGATCCTGCAATAAAAGCACTTTGTGCAAATGCGGCTATATCTTCAGCTTTGCCATGACCAAAACGATGATCTTCATCTGCTGGCTTCAGTGCATATCTCACTGCTACAAGGTTAATGAGTGAAGCGGCAACATCAAGCGTTGAATCTACCAATGAAGCCATAAGGCTAAGAGAGTCAGTTGCAAGCCATGCAGAAAATTTAGCAATAATAATCATTACTGCCACAGTAACAGATGCATAAGTTGCAGCGCGCATTAATGATTGTTTTTTTGTATCCATATAAGATAATAAGGCTTATTAAGGTGATGTTGGTATTTCACTTGGAAAGCATATTTTTTTTTGCTATACAAACCCCAGAAGTGCTGATGTGTATACTTAACTAAACTTTTTAGAGGTTTTTGTCATGAAGATAAAGAAATTTATTGCTGCTTCGCTTTCCGTATTAATGCTAGCGTCTTGTGCTCCACAAGGGCAAGGTGGAAACACAGGTGGCATCAAGAAAGAACACATTGGTGGTATTGGTGGTGCTGTCGCGGGTGCGTGGCTTGGCTCTAATGTAGGAAAAGGAAAGGGTAATATTGCTGCTATTGCAGCCGGTACGCTTTTGGGAGCTTACTTGGGTAAAGAAGTAGGTGCCTCACTAGATAGAGCAGATTTGGCTTACTATAACCAAACATCGCAATATGCTTTAGAATCTGCGCCAACAGGAACAACTTCTACTTGGAAAAACCCAGATAGCGGTAACTATGGTACGATTACGCCAACTGAAACCTATCAAGCTGATAGTGGTAAATATTGCCGTGAATATAGCCAAACAATTACCGTTGGTGGCAAAACTGAGAAAGCGTATGGTACTGCGTGCCGTCAGCCTGATGGTTCTTGGGAAATACAAAGTTAAAATTTAACCTTGCAAGCTAGATATAACGAAAATTAAGAGGGCATGAATATTTATGACCAATGAGTACAGTGTGGCAAGTGGCGAGCTAATGAAGGGTAAGCGTGGGCTTATCATGGGCGTTGCGAACAATAAATCAATTGCTTGGGGAATTGCGCAGGCCGTCCACGCGCAAGGCGCTGAAATTGCCTTTACTTATCAAGGTGAAGCTCTTGAAAAAAGAATTCGTCCTCTAGCGGAATCTGTAGGTTCTGACATCATATTACCTTGTGATGTTACGAATATGGAGAGTGTTGATCATGTATTTACTACCCTTGAAAAAAAATGGGGAAAGCTTGATTTTGTTGTTCATGCGATTGCATTTTCAGATAAAGAAGAGTTAAAAGGCAGATATGTTGATACTTCTCGCGATAATTTTTTGCGTAGTATGGATATTTCTTGCTTCTCATTCACTGCCGTTTGTAAGCGTGCTGCTCCCTTAATGACTGACGGTGGAAGTCTTGTTACCCTTAGCTATTACGGTGCAGAAAAAGTGGTGCCGCATTATAATGTGATGGGGGTTGCTAAAGCAGCGCTTGAGGCAAGTGTAAAATACCTTGCGATGGATCTTGGAAGAGATAACATTCGTGTTAACTCAATTTCGGCAGGGCCAATCAAGACACTTGCTGCTTCAGGTATTGGTGATTTCCGTTATATCTTGAAATGGAATGAGTATAACTCGCCGCTAAAACGTAATACGACGATTGAAGATGTGGGTGGCGCTGGTGTTTATCTTTTAAGTGATCTTGGACGTGGTACAACAGGTGAAAACCTTCATGTTGATTCAGGCTATCATATTGTTGGTATGAAACAAACAGATGCTCCAGATATTGCTGCGGTTTAGACTGTCGATTTTTAAGCTTAATATAAAGAAAAACCCCGCCAAATTTCTCTGGCGGGGTTCTTTTTTATCTGGTTTAGGTTATTTTATAAGTACTAACCGTACCAATACCAAAAAGAGTAGTACATCAGTGAGACCAAAAGTAGGCATGCCAGGTATTAGACCCACCACTGTTGGTAAAATTGTGTACACTAGGAATACTACTAGTAGCAGTACGATACCTAGAATAACCAGGCCACCTAGTTCTTTAAGATTAAAGCTTTTATAGTCTATCATAATCCCATTTCCTCCTTTTGAGATTGATAACTTATTATACCACAATAAACTGTAAAAAGCAAAAAGCGCAAGGCTGTGCTGCGAATGCGAAATGATATAAATCTATATATAACAATAGGATGGTATGTGCCAAAATAGTACAGTTGAAGAAAATATTTTACATAAAAAAATGTGTTGTTTTAACCTCTAAAAGTCACCTATGGTGTGAGCTATGAAAACAGAGCATTTGATCCGTATTGCTACAAGAAAAAGTAAACTTGCATTGGTGCAAAGCCAGCAGGTAGCAGATCATTTAATGGCGCTCCACAGGGGGTTAGTGGCTGAATTGGTAACGTTTGATACAACAGGCGATGCTATTCAGGGGCAAAACCTATCAGAAATTGGCGGCAAAGGGCTTTTTACGAAAGAATTAGAAGATGCGTTACTGGCAGGTACTGTTGATATGGCGGTTCATTCACTCAAAGACATGCCAGCGGTTTTGCCAAAAGGACTAGAGATTGCATGCATACCTAAGCGTGAAGATGCAAGAGATGCTTTTATATCTAGGCGTTACAAATCTATTAGCGATTTACCAAATGGTGCTGTAGTAGGAACTTCGTCTACGCGGCGTGCCGCGCAAGTGAATGCTTTAAGGCCGGATGTTAAGATTATTCCATTTCGTGGTAATGTTCAAACGCGGCTAAAAAAGTTGGAAGAAGGCGTAGCGGATGCCACTTTTTTGGCTGTGGCGGGGCTTAGTCGTTTAGGTTTGGGTGATGTGATTAGCGAAATACTGCCACCTTCTGCAATGTTACCTGCGGTAGGGCAGGGAGCGCTTGCCATAGAAATTAACTCACAGCATAAAAATATGCGTGCTTTGCTCGCGCCGCTTAACCATGTTGCAACGTATGTATGTGTTGAAGCTGAGCGCAGCTTCTTAAAAACACTGGATGGTTCGTGCCGTACGCCATTGGCCGCTTATGCAACCTTAAATGATGGAGTGCTCTCCTTCGATTGTATGATTGCGAGCAGCGATGGAGTTTCGGTGTTTCGTACTACGCGTAAAGGTAAAGCAGAAGATGCCGCTGCAATGGGTAAGGATGCAGCTTTACAGTTAAAAGCAGAAGCAGGAGAGGCTATCTTAGCCGGTTGGTAAAGAGTTATGATTTTACTTACACGCCCTTACGAAGATAGTGTGCTTACGGCTGAGCTATTAGCAAAAGACAATATTGCCACGCATATTGAGCCTATGTTAAGTATTTCTGAGCGCGAAGATGCACTAGCAGATTATGAAAAAGCAATCATCGATGCGGAAGCACTTATCATTACCAGTGCTAATGCACTTAAGCTGCTTGAATGTTGTAAAGCAGAGCATTTTGCGTTGCCTGTTTATACAGTGGGCAGAGTGACGGCTGATAAAGCAAAGGAAATAGGTTTTTCAGCAGTGCATTATGGTGGCGAGGATGTGACGGCGCTATGTGCCACTTTAAAACTCACATTTGAAGATGTGGATTGGCCAAAACTGGTATATGCCAGTGGAGATGTGATTAGCCATGACATTGCAACAACCCTTTCTCACTCAGGAATGAAAATAGAGCGTGTGGTGCTTTATAATAGCGAACCAACACAAGCACTTTCGGAAAAAACACTTGAGCTTATTAGGCAGCATAGTTTCACTGGTGCGTTGTTCTTTTCAACGCGCAGTGCTGCAATTTTTATTGAGCTTGTTAAGCAAGCCGGGTGTGAAAAAGAATTACAGCACATACGTGCGTTTGCTATTAGTAATCGGGTGGCGTCTGAGCTTGCAGCACTTACCTTTGCTAGCATCAAGGTGGCCAGAAGGCCTACCCAAGATGCGTTGCTAGAGTTAGTGCGCTAATACTGCGAGTAATAAAAGCGCTACAATATTCGCAATTTTTATCATGGGGTTTACGGCAGGGCCTGCTGTATCTTTATACGGGTCTCCCACTGTATCACCTGTAACGGCTGCTTTATGCGCTTCAGAGCCTTTGCCGCCATGGTGCCCATCTTCAATATATTTTTTGGCATTATCCCATGCGCCACCGCCAGCGGTCATTGAAATTGCAACAAAAATGCCGGTCACAATCACACCAAGCAACATAGCGCCAAGGGCAGCAAACGCTGCTTCTTGACCAGCAATGAAGTTAATAATGAAATAAAGCGCAATTGGCGCTACTACCGGTAGAAGTGAAGGGATAATCATCTCAGTAATCGCTGCTTTAGTCAGAAGGTCAACAGCGCGGCCATAATCAGGGCGGCCTTTTCCTTCCATAATGCCTTTAATTTCGCGGAATTGGCGACGTACCTCTTCAACTACAGAGCCAGCAGCGCGGCCCACAGCCATCATTGAAAGAGCTCCAAAAAGATAAGGTAGAAGACCGCCTACAAATAAACCAACGACCACATATGGGTTTTGTAAGCTGAAATCGATTTGAAGTGCAGGGAAATAGTAGTTCAAATCTTCGGTGTAAGCAGCAAACAGCAACAGCGCAGCAAGACCCGCTGAGCCAATCGCATAGCCTTTTGTAACGGCTTTGGTGGTATTGCCAACGGCATCAAGTGCATCGGTGATGGTACGAACATTTGCCGGAAGATCGGCCATTTCTGCAATGCCGCCTGCGTTATCGGTAACTGGGCCATAAGCATCAAGTGCTACAATCATGCCAGCAAGTGCAAGCATGGTGGCTGCTGAAATGCCAATGCCATAAAGCCCGCAGAGTGTGTAAGACGTAATAATTCCTGCGCATATGATAATTACAGGGATTGCGGTAGCCTCCATCGAGATAGCCAACCCTTGAATAACGTTGGTGCCATGGCCTGTTGTGGATGATTTTGCAACGGAGCGCACAGGACGAAACTCGGTTGAGGTATAATATTCAGTTATCCATACCAACAAGCCTGTAACGGCAAGTCCAACAATAGAACAATAAAATAAATTAATACCATCAAAAGAGAGATCCCCGCTTGTGTAGATGGTTTGTAAACCAAACATGTGATCGGTTAGATACCATATTGCCCCCGCTGAAAGCGCAGCGGAAACGATAAGTCCTTTGTAGAGTGCGCCCATAATGTTGTCACTGCTGCCTAGTTTTACAAAGAATGTGCCGATTATGGAGGTTACAATACATAAGCCGCCAATAGCCAAAGGATAAAGCATGAAGGCTTCTTGACCTGTAAAGAAAATTGCGGCCAAAAGCATGCTGGCAACCATTGTAACCGCGTAGGTTTCAAATAAATCAGCTGCCATACCAGCACAATCACCAACGTTATCACCAACGTTATCAGCAATCACCGCTGGATTTCGTGGGTCATCTTCAGGGATGCCAGCCTCAACTTTTCCTACTAGATCTGCGCCAACATCAGCACCTTTAGTGAAAATGCCACCGCCTAGCCTTGCAAAAATAGAAATTAGCGATGCACCAAAACTAAGTGCTACTAATGCTTCTAGAAGCGCGCGTTGCTCTAATCCAAGATTTGTAAGGTAGATATAATAGCCCGTAACACCAAGCAGCCCAAGGCCAACAACCAACATCCCTGTAACTGCGCCAGCTCTAAATGCAACATCAAGTGCTGCTTTTATACCGCTGCTGCGTGCCGCTTCAGTGGTGCGAACATTTGCACGAACTGAAACATTCATACCTATATGGCCTGTTACTCCTGAAAGAACTGCGCCAATAAAAAAGCCAACCGCTACATAGCTACCAAGCTGCCAGCCAAGTATGGCCGCAATAATAATGCCCACCAGTGCAATGGTATAATATTGCCTATTCAAATAAGCTTTGGCACCTTCTTGGATGGCGGTTGCAATTTCTTGCATACGGGCGTTGCCTGCTGGCTTTCCAACCACCCATACTGAAACGAATGCGCCATAGCATAAAGCCAATACACCACTTGTAAGTATCCATAATGTAATATCAATCTGCATAATTTTACCTGCTTGGTAGCGGTTGCTAAAAAGACGTAAATTAACGCCACTTCAACTCACTGTGCCAAAACAAAAGCAATTATGCAATCAATACTTGTGATGTATGGTTTCCTATGCGAAGTAACGCTCTAATACCTTGCTATAAATACGAGTCAGGTCTTCAATGTCTTTTAACTTGGCGCACTCATCCACTTTATGTGCTGTTTGGTTGATAAGGCCACACTCAACCACAGGGCAATAATCTTTTATAAAGCGCGCATCTGATGTGCCGCCTGTGGTGCTGAGTTCAGGCTTTCTTCCTGTTATTTCAAGCACCGCTTCACTCACCATGTTACTTAATTTTCCGGGTTGGGTGATAAAAGATTCACCCGAAACGCGAGTGCTGAGTTCATACTTGGCATCTCCTGTTTCGCATAATGAGTCGCACAAGCCTGTCACCCATTTAATAAGAGTAGCGGATTGATGTTTATCGTTAAAACGAATGTTAAACATAATACGTACTGAGGCGGGGATGACGTTGTCAGCAGCGTTACCAACATCAACACTGGTAATCTCAAGGTTGGAGGGGTCAAAAAACTCAGCGCCATCATCCAGCTTGTGAGTGCTTAGTGAATGTAGAAGTTTTATCGCGCGCGGTATGGGGTTGTCTGCAAGCTTAGGGTAGGCCACATGACCTTGTATACCGTGAACCACAAGGTTAAAGCAGACAGAGCCACGTCGGCCAATTTTAATCATATCACCAAGTTCTGCGGGATTAGTTGGTTCGCCAACGATGCATGCATCTAGTATTTCACCTTTTTCGTGTAAATATTGTAGCATCTTACGTGTACCATTGATGGCTACATCTTCTTCGTCTCCTGTAATTAAAAGGCTAATAGAGCCTTTAGGCTTGCCTTTTACTTGCAAATAATCAGAAACGCCCCCAACAAAACACGCGATAGCAGCTTTCATATCCGCTGCACCTCTGCCATAAAGTATGCCATCTCTTACTTCAGGCTCAAAAGGTGGGCTTGTCCATGCCTTTAAATCGCCGGGAGGAACGACATCCGTATGGCCTGCAAAACAAATGTTGGGGGATGTATTACCAAGCCTTGCGTAAAGGTTGTCAACATCAGCGGTATTTTTATCACTAAAAATTTTGCGCTCACAAATAAAACCAAGCGATTCAAGCGCTTCTTGTAGGGTGTCGAGTGCGCCATTATCATCAGGAGTAACACTTGGTTTTTCTATTAGTGCTTTTGCAAGATTTAGAGAGTTTATTTGTTTTATGGGCATGGTTTTGGTTAACCTTTTGTGTTCTACTATGGTTACTTGAGTATAGGTATCATCTCTTTATAGTCAAAGTTTTGTCATTTTTAATAAAAAAGCTGGGTTATCCACAAAAATCTTTACCAAAATAATGTGTTTAGCCTTGCGTGAGGGTTTTTTGTCGTATATTCAAAGAGTATGAAGCATTTAACCCGATAGGAACAGGTAGTAGGGAATGATTGATACAGCAAGAATTCAAGAGCACATGGATTTAGTACCAATGGTGGTGGAACAAACTGCCCGTGGTGAACGTGCGTATGACATTTTTTCTCGTCTTTTAAAAGAGCGTATTATTTTTGTGGCAGGCCCAGTGCATGATGGCATGGCGACTTTAATTACGGCTCAGCTTTTATTTTTAGAAGCAGAAAATCCTGATAAAGATATTTATATGTACATCAACTCACCAGGCGGTGTAGTAACAGCTGGACTGTCTATTTATGATACCATGCAATATATACGTCCTGAAGTGAATACATTGTGTATGGGACAGGCTTGCTCAATGGGGTCGCTATTGCTTACAGCAGGTCAAAAAGGTAAGCGTTTTGTGCTTCCTAATGCGCGCGTGATGATTCACCAGCCATCAGGTGGTTTTTCTGGTCAGGCAACGGATATTGAAATTCATGCAAGAGAAATTCTTGAGCTTAAAGCTCGTTTGAATAAAATGTATGTGCATCATACAGGTCAAAAGCTTTCTGTGGTAGAAAAAAGCATGGAGCGTGATAACTTTATGTCAGCAGAAGAAGCGGTTAATTTTGGCCTTGTTGATAAAATTGTGACTGAGCGTGTTGGTCCAAGCAAGGATGAAAAGAAAAAATAAATTCATGCTGGAGGTTTTTCAGCAGATATTTATGACAGACTAAAGCAAATAAGGCTATGCCTTGAATAGGGAACAAAATTTATGACTGATTCCGAAGGAAAAGATTCTAAAAATACACTGTACTGCTCATTTTGCGGTAAAAGTCAGCACGAAGTTCGTAAGCTTATTGCTGGACCAACAGTGTTCATCTGCGATGAGTGTGTTGAGCTATGCTTAGATATCATCCGTGAAGAAAATAAAACCGCCTTAGTAAAAGATGGTGATGGTATACCTACACCTCAAGAAATCTATGCGGTATTGAACGATTATGTTATCGGTCAGTTTGAAGCTAAGCGTGTGCTTTCAGTAGCTGTGCACAACCACTATAAGCGTCTTGCTCATATTGAGCAGGGTTCAGGTGATGTTGAACTAGCAAAATCTAACATTCTTTTGATTGGCCCTACAGGTTGCGGTAAAACATTGTTGGCGCAAACTTTGGCTCGCATCCTCGATGTTCCTTTTACCATGGCGGATGCAACCACACTAACTGAAGCAGGTTATGTGGGTGAGGACGTAGAAAATATTATTTTACGCCTGCTGCAAGCGGCTGATTATAATGTTGAGCGTGCACAGCGAGGTATTGTTTACATTGATGAAGTAGATAAAATTTCTCGTAAATCGGATAATCCTTCTATCACTCGTGACGTATCGGGTGAGGGGGTGCAGCAAGCACTTCTTAAAATTATGGAAGGTACGGTTGCTTCGGTTCCTCCTCAAGGTGGTCGTAAACATCCACAGCAAGAGTTTTTGCAAGTAGATACGAGTAACATTCTCTTTATCTGTAGTGGTGCATTTGTAGGCTTGGAGAAAGTAATATCAGTGCGCGGTCGTGGTACATCAATCGGCTTTGGAGCAGATGTGCGCGGTGAAGAAAAACGCCGTGTGGGTGAGTTATTCCAAATGGTTGAGCCAGATGATTTGGTGAAGTTTGGCTTAATACCTGAGTTTGTGGGGCGTTTACCAGTAGCTGCAACATTAACTGATCTTGATGAAGAAGCGTTGGTTCAAATTTTAACACAGCCAAAAAATGCGCTTATTAAGCAGTATCAGAAGCTGTTTGAAATGGAAGATGTAAAGCTTACCTTTACCGATGAAGCGCTTGTTGCGATTGCTGAAAAAGCAATTGATCGTAAAACAGGTGCGCGTGGTCTGCGGTCTATTTTAGAAGGCTTATTGATGAACACAATGTTTGATGTTCCGGGTGATAAAAACCTTGAAGAAGTGATCATCAGTAAAGAAGTCGTTAATGATGGTGAAAAGCCAGCTATGGTTTACGCTTCTGGAAAAAATAAGAAAGCAATAAAAGATAAGCCTGCAGCGAAACCTACTAAAAAGAAAGCTAGCGGAAGTAAATAATATATGTCGCCCTATATCTTGAAAGTGGTATGGGGCGATATTATATAAAGTTTAGCTAAATTACTGGCCATAATGGCAGTAAAAATGGCAGGCACAAAAGGTTATGAAAGAACAAATTTCTTCTGATGTTTATTCGGTATTGCCACTGCGCGATATAGTTGTGTTTCCAAGCATGATAGCCCCGCTTTTTGTAGGGCGCGATAAGTCTGTGACTGCATTAGAGGATGTTGTAAAGCAAAACCGCCCGATTCTTCTTGTCACCCAAAAAGATGCCAGTCTCGATGATCCTGAAGTAAAAGATTTACACGAAATTGGTGTGCTTGCCAATGTGTTGCAGCTACTAAAACTTCCTGATGGCACCGTAAAAGTGCTTGTGGAAGGCCAGCATCGTGCAAAAGTTTTAAATTATGTTGAGACGGATAAAATTTTCCGTGCTGAAATATTACCATTATTTGATGAAAATGAAAGCGGTAGTGATGTTGAGGCGCTTGCTCGTTCAGTCGTGACACAATTCGAACGTTATGTGAAGCTGAATAAGAAAGTTGCACCTGAGGTTGTTACATCGCTTTCTCAGATTGAGAGTTCCAGCAAGTTAGTTGATACCATTGCTTCGCATTTAACGCTTAAAATTATAGATAGACAAAAAGTACTTGAGGCAAACAATGTCGCAAAACGCTTAGAGCTTATCTATAGCTTTATGGAAAGTGAAATTGAAGTGCTGAATGCTGAACAGCAGATTCGTTCTCGCGTTAAAAAGCAAATGGAAAAAACACAGAAGGAATATTATTTGAATGAGCAGCTAAAGGCTATTCATAAAGAGCTGGGGGAAGAAGAAGGTAATGAGCTAGACGAGATTACCGAAAAAATTGAAACGATTAAATTTACAAAAGAAGCACATGAAAAAGTTAAGCATGAGCTAAAAAAATTACGCACAATGGCTCCTATGTCAGCAGAAGCCGGGGTGATTAGAAACTATATCGACTGGCTAATGACAATTCCGTGGAACAGCCGTTCAAAAGTAAAACGTGATTTGCCATTCGCACAAAATGTGCTCGATAAAGATCATTACGGATTAGAAAAAGTTAAAGAGCGCATTCTGGAATATCTTGCTGTTCAGCAGCGTACGCGTAAACTAAAAGGCCCTATTTTATGTCTTGTTGGTCCACCGGGTGTAGGTAAAACCTCACTCGCTCGCTCAATTGCAGATGCTACAGGACGTAAATTTGCAAAAGTTTCATTAGGCGGCGTGCGTGATGAATCTGAAATTCGTGGCCACCGGAGAACGTATATTGGTTCAATGCCGGGTCGTATCATACAAAGCATGAAAAAAGTGGGTACGTCTAATCCTCTATTTTTGCTAGATGAAATAGATAAAATGGGTACTGATTTTAGAGGCGATCCTGCCTCAGCGTTGCTTGAGGTACTTGACCCTGAACAAAACCAGCACTTTAATGATCATTATCTTGAAGTTGATTATGATCTTTCAGATGTGATGTTTGTGGCAACCTCTAACTCGATGAATATCCCTGCGCCACTTTTAGATAGAATGGAAGTTATTCGACTTTCTGGCTATACCGAAGAAGAAAAGATAGAGATAGCTAAGCGTCATTTAATTCGCAAGCAAATGTCTGGTCATGGTCTGAAGAAGGGTGAGTGGTCTGTTTCGGATGAGGCAATACGTGACTTGATTCGCTACTATACACGCGAAGCTGGAGTGCGTAATTTACAGCGAGAAATTGCAAGTCTTACTCGTAAAGCTGTTAAAAAAATTCTCATGCAGAAAAATGTAAAATCTGTAGCTGTAACACCTAAAAATATTGATAAATACGCCGGCGTACGACGTTTTAACTTTGGTCAATCTGAAACAGATGATTTGCTAGGTATTGTGAGTGGGTTGGCTTACACTGAAGCTGGGGGTGATTTGCTCACCATTGAGGCTGTTAGTCTTCCGGGTAAAGGAACTGTTAAATGTACAGGAAAACTGGGTGAGGTAATGCAGGAATCTGCACAAGCGGCGTTTAGTTATGCACGCTCACGCTCACTTGATATGGGTATTACTCCTCCTCAAATTCAAAGCAAAGATATTCACATTCACGTGCCTGAAGGCGCAACGCCTAAAGATGGTCCATCGGCAGGTGTAACAATGTGTACTGCAATAGTTTCTGTTTTAACGGGAATAACTGTTAAAAAATCAGTTGCGATGACCGGCGAAATAACATTGCGGGGTAGGGTGCTGCCAATTGGTGGATTGAAAGAGAAACTTCTCGCTGCTATGCGTGGCGGTATTGAAACAGTGATTATTCCTAAAGAGAATGAAAAAGACTTAGTTGATATACCTAAAAATGCAAAAAAGAACCTTGAGATTATCCCGGTTTCTACTATGGATGAGGTGCTTAAAGTTGCATTAACAAGGGTGCCCCAGCCAGTTGAGTGGAGTGAGGCGGATGAGATTGCTGCAACAGCAGCAAAACAATCTCCCTCCTCAGATGCGTCAACATTACATCATTAATCATACGTAATTATTTTTCTAAAAATACTTAAATAGATATAGTAGCTCTGCTTTGCTAACGCTTGGTGAGTGTGGCTTTTAAGTATCATATGGTTAATTAAAAGCTAATTTTTGTGGATGCAAAAAAGTGCTATAATAGCGTTTTTCTGCTTGCTATTTTTTAAATAGGTTATTTTTAGTAAAAAAGATCAAAAAATGGCAAAAAAAGGCGGTTTTTTGCTAATATTGCGCTTGATTTGTTTGTCATCCTTACCTAAAGTCGTGTCAGCAGTTTTATTCATTAACCTTCCTAATTAAGGAGCAATCCCGTGAACAAGAACGATCTAGTTGCTAAAATCGCACAACAAGCTAACTTCACAAAAGCTGATGCTACAAAAGCATTAGATGCTGTATTAGATGGTATCGCCGCTGCGTTGGCAAAAGGTGATGAAGTGCGCCTTGTAAACTTCGGTACCTTTCTCGTTGTAAAAAGAAAGGCAACAGAAGGCCGTAACCCACGTACTGGCGCGCCTATAAAAATCCCTGCTTCTAAGCAGCCTAAATTCCGTCCAGGTAAAGCATTGAAAGATGCTGTTAACTAATTGTTGACAGTGCTTTAAGAGTATGCGATGTTCCTGCCCGCCGACATAGTCGGGCAGGAACATATTCCTAAAAATATCTTTTTAGGGCGATTAGCTCAGCTGGCTAGAGCATCTGGTTTACACCCAGAGGGTCGGGAGTTCGAATCTCTCATCGCCCACCATTCCTACTTCGAAGACAACCCCACATAGTCCAATAATACTAGACAAACAGCCACTTTTAAGCTAGTGGTAGTCTGTTGCTGTCTGGTTTGCTCCATCCGCATCCAATGATATTGGGGGCAAATCTGGGGGCATATTTGAATAACCCAGATTGGCATGCCCCCAAATGAAGCTAAATGATAAGCAATGCAAGAACTCTAAGCCCAAAGAGAAGCCATATAAACTATTTGATGGTCATTGCCTTATATTTAGAAATAATGCCCTCAGGCAGTAAGCTATGGCGTTTATAGTATCGCTATAACAATAAAGCCACCATTCCCTTGTCCATACACGTCCAATATAGTTCAAAGAACCTAGACAAACAGCCGTTTTTCTACTGTTTTTTGTCCGTAGCCATCCAGTCCTGTCCACAGGAATCCAGTTCATTTGGGGGCATTTTTGGAAACCTTATTTTAGCGTGCCCCCAGATATTGATCCTACAACAAAAAACTGGATGATTATTTAAGACTCATGGTTTTGATTTG
>CAYGPX010000009.1:0-14922 GCA_964351935.1 uncultured Rickettsiales bacterium
CCAAGGGCTAGCGGACGTTTATTTGGCTGCAGGTGTGCGTGTTAACGCAGTAGGTGAAAGTGCAACAAAAGCACGCGAACAAGCCGTTCAGCAAGGGCAAAAACAAGCATTTCTAACGATTGTAAAACGCATTGCGCCTTCTGCTTCGCTCGAAGCACTGGCAGAATTTATTCCCGAGCTTGCGCCTGAACAAGAAGCAGAAACCATCTCACGCATGGTGAGTGCAATGGAGGTACGCAACGAGTCCGTTACCAACACAAGCTATAGCGCACTTTTGGATATACGTTTCCAGCCTGAGTATGTGCGTGCCTTTTTGCAGGAAAACAACATCGCATTCCAAGAACATCGCGGCACATCAATGTTGGTACTGCCTGTGGTTTTTACCGCTGGTGAAACACCAAGTGTAAGCACCACAACCCCTTGGGCAAGTGCTTGGAAATCTGCTGCAAATCAGGCGCAATCTGCCCGTATTAAATTACTACTTCCTCATGCAAATGATCCTGCCATAAGCAGCATTAATCCGGTGCAACTTCTTTCTGAATCTTATACATTCACTCAAGACAGCAACCTTCGCGCCATAAGCAAACGCTACGGTGTTAGCCATATTATTTTTGCTGCTATGCGCCAAGTGGAAGGACAAAACCAAGCCATTGAAATTGCCCTGCGTGTGTTTGGTGACAGTAACCCGCTTGATTTTTCTGAACATCTGCAAGCAAACGCTGAGGAAGATGAACAAGCGCTGCTTGTGCGCACTGCTTATATGCTGCGTTCACGTATTGAAGGAAATCGTGCGTTTTTAGATACTAATCTTTCGCAAACGGATAATGTAGAAGTGACCATTCCTTTAAAAGGATTAGAAAGCTGGTTGAATACAAAAAGAAGGCTTGAAGAGCTGAGTTTTATTCGCTCCTTAAAACTAGAACAGCTTTCTTCTAGCAGCGCACTTGTGCGCCTTGCCTTTTCAGCAAAGCCTGCTGCGCTTGGCGAATCATTTGCCAATGCTAGTTTTTATTTAGAAGAATATGAAGGAAAGCTAGTGCTTAATTCAGCACAACCGAGCGCACAACCTTCTTTCTTTAATTTAAATCCTCAACAATAAGTAAGGATAAAACAGCATGAAAACGCGTGATAATATCTGGTTCTGGATTGCAGGGTTTCTAGCGCTTATCGCTTTTATATTTGCGATAAAAAGCATTCTACTCCCATTTGTAGTAGCACTAATAGCTGCATATTTTCTGGATCCTGCTGCCGATAGGCTTGAAGATATTGGGTTTTCGCGCACATGGGCAACCGTAACCATTACCGGTTTATTTTTTCTATTGGCCGTATGCCTCATCCTGCTACTAGGCCCATTAATTTATGACCAACTACGCACACTGGTAGCAAAACTTCCCGAATATACCCATTTTATTACACACGAACTACTACCGTCTTTATCCGACACACTCAATGCTGTTGATCCAGATGCACTCAACAACGCTAAAGAGGCCATCAGCAAAGGCTCAGGCGAGGTGGTTGGATTTTTTGGAAGATTTTTACAAAATCTATGGGATTCCGGCGTCGCAATCATCAATATTCTCTCGCTCATTTTCATCACCCCTGTGGTGACATTCTATATCCTAAGAGACTGGGATAGGTTGGTTGCCAAAGCCAACGGCCTACTGCCGCCAAAACATGCCTTCACCATCCGTGAACAAGCCAAAGAAATTGACCGCACACTGGCAGGCTATATTCGCGGGCAAACCTATGTCTGCCTACTACTTGGTCTATTCTACTCGTTTGGGCTGAGTGTAGCGGGGCTTGAGTTTGGGTTGGCCATTGGTATGATTACCGGCATTCTTTCATTTATCCCTTATGTAGGGATGCTGTTTGGCTTTCTAACAGGCATGCTAATGGCTTACTTCCAGTTTGATGGTGAACTGATGCGCTTAAGTATTATTGCAGGTATCTTTATTCTTGGGCAAGTGGTTGAAAGCAACATTGTTGCACCTAAGCTGGTGGGTGACAAAGTGGGGCTACACCCCGTATGGCTCATTTTTGGAATGCTCGCAGGCGGCTCGTTATTTGGATTCACCGGCATTTTACTGGCCATTCCTGTTACTGCAATCATTGGTGTGCTCGTGCGCTTTGGCGTATCACGCTATATTGAAAGCGATTTATACCAAAACCGAGGCTAACGGCATTTCTTGTGCAAAAAAACACTCCTCAGCTCCCACAGAAACAGGCAACTTTCCGCTTTGATAAGCAATCTGAACTCTTGGATACAGACTATATACTCTCCGATGCTAATAGCTATGCGGCTCGTATCATTCAAAATTGGCCAGCGTGGGAGGGTAATATTGCACTTATCTATGGCCCTGCCAAAAGTGGCAAAAGCCATCTCGCAAGTATTTGGCAACAGCACGCCCATGCAGCAAAACTTACCAGCAAAGAGCTTTATCGCCTAAGTGCTACCGAAATTCTACAGCATCACCAACAAATTTTGATTGAAGATATACGCTCCATACATGATGAAACGGTTTTATTTCATCTGTTTAATGCCGTAAGAGCTATGAAGGGCGCTAGTATGTTACTCACCGCATCCGAACATCCCAACCGTCTAGGCATTCGCCTGCCTGATTTACGCTCGCGTTTACTTTCTACGCAACTGGCCGCATTAGAACTTCCTGATGAGGCACTGCTTCGCATGGTGATTGCCAAACATTTTTCAGACCATCAGCTGCGCGTTGCGTCTGAAGTCATTGAATTTTTGGCAGCACGCTGTGAGCGCTCGTTTGCTGCAGTTTCAGCGCTGGTTGAAACACTCGACACGCTCGCACTTTCGCATAAGCGCAATATCACTATTCCTTTTATTAAGGAAGTAGCACCGCAATTAAATCTCTCGCTTTAGTGAACTATTCTAGCGGCAATTCAGATTCTGTGGCTTCTTGCACTGGCTCATCTTCTTGCATCAGCTCTTCTCTGCTTTGCACAATAGTAAGGTTCTGATTACTCACAATATCACTTCCCTCTGGGATACGAAGCTCAATACGCTGATCTTCAATCGCGCCGTAATAATCAAGATCTGAGCGTTGAATCCGCAAATAATACTCCCCCGATACCACCTTCTGAAACAAATAGAACCCGTCAAATTCGCTACGTGTTGTTTTCACCACTTTATCGCTGAGCTTATCCACTAATTCGACCACAACACCCGCAGCAGAACGCAACTCTACTCCCTTCTGCACATAAATTTCACCATCTATTTCTGTCGTAATCACTACAGGAAAATCAAGCTGTGTGGTAAGACCGGGGCGAGAAACGATGCTATATCCTTCAGGCTGGGTAATCCAGAAAGGGTCTTCTACCGTTGACTGTTCCACATTCACATTCACCGGCTTATCAACCGGAATAAATGGCATAAAAACATCTTGCGCCCCTTTCTCTGCTTCATAAAGCCTGTTATCTACCCTAAAGCCTACACCTGTTAGCACCTCATCATTCTCATCAAAACGCTGATTTTTGTTTTTATCTAAAAATGCCCGTGCTGAAACTGCTCCGCTACTGCTAAAATCACGCCTATCTATCTGCATATCCTTGCGACGAGGCTCTCTTCCAAGTGCAAATGAAAGGTTCATACCGATGGTGATATCTCCATCATCATTACCTTGAAAATTTGTTCCCAGTCGATAAGATTCAAAATCTTTTGTTAAAGAAGTGGTCATGGTGGTTATTTTCTGACCTTGTAAGTCTTTACGAATATCTGCCCGAATATTTAAGGTTCTGGAAAGATTTCGTTGCGCTGAAATACTAGCTGTTCTAAGGGCTGATTCGGGGCTAACATCATAGGTTAAGGTAGGACGAATGAGAGTTTCCATCCACCGACCACGCAGTGAAATATCACCCGTTGTTAGTTTATTGACATTGCCTGCACTTCTTTGCAAACGCCAATTAAGTGTATTGGATAGCGTCAACCCACCTAAAGTGCTTGAAAGCCGGTTACTAAGTGTTGTCAGGTTATTACTATCGCCTTGAAATTTTTCATACTCCCCTGAAAAATTATAGTTCACCCCCGATGGCAACCATTTCACCCATACACCATTTATATCTAGCGCAGAAAGCGATTGTCGTTGCTGTCCTGTTACTGAGTGCACCTCGCTGACAAAATCATCTAGAATTTGCTGCTCTGCTTTGATGCTGATATCATTCACACTGGTTGCCGCAATCATCTGAAGAACAGAGCTATCATCTTGGGTATCATACGCAGTATTTAAACTAGCAAGTATGCCTCCAAAGCTTTGCCGCACTCCTGCCTGTAGGTATTGATGCTGCTCGCCATCATCTAGTGGCGTTGTAACCACCCCCCCTGTCAGTGTTGTTTTTTCTGAAATACCATAGGCTAAACTCGCCGCACTTCGGAGGCGGTTATCGTGTAAAATATTACGATTTCTTTCTTCCAGTCCAAAGAGTGTTTTTGATTTTTCATCCACCGAAAGCTGGTAAGATAGTTGCCCTGGTTTTGCAAAAGAATCATCAATCACATAGTTCTCGGTTTCTTCTTTCACTTCCCCTTGTGGCCCATAAAAAACCAACCGGAAGGAGTTGTTACCAAACAACACCGGCACATCGATAAACTCATAGCGTCCACTTGATGCCACGATTTGCGAGTCCAACAACACGCCGTTACGATAAAGCTCAACATCCCAGCCGGGAATGGCATCACCGATAAAATCACGGCTATCAAATTTACTCCCCCGATCAAGCTCATAGTTAGAAACACTTACGCCACGCCCACTAGAGCTTTGACTCACCATTGGCAATGCAGTTCCATTAATATCACCTACGGCAATTTCGCGTGCGCCCATCACGCCAAGCATATTTCCTTCATAATCTTTACGAGAAAAGGTTGTTCTTAAGCCCTGCACCCCATCACGAGCACCTCCTGCTACAAAGAAATCGGTATTCATATAGCCAAGATCGCCCGATGCCCTGACGGAATAAGGGGTATTGTGCCCACCCACTTCTTGAATGTTATTAGCATATTGGTAGCCAAGATTGACACCTATGAATGGCTCGCTATACGCTTGATAAGGCGTTGGAACCCTTTGATAGAACACCTGTTCACGCACCACTCCACTAATACGCTTACGTGCACTTTCTCTTTCCAAACGCGTTTGCATTGGCAGCTTTTCGCGTGGTTTTAGCACCACAATAAGATCAGAGAAATTTAGTTCTACATCAATAGGAAACCAACTCGAAAACAGCGACGAATCAACATAAATATCGTCAAAGTAGGTATGCGCCATCGCAGGATCAAACTTTTGCGTTTTTCCTTCAATAATCACTTCATTACGGGCAAGGTTTAAATCAAATATTCGATTCTCACGAATAAACCACCCACTTGCTTCGCCCGATGAAACATCTACTTTGATAGGAAATTCAAGTATTCTTGAAAGATAGCCAAGCGGCAAAAAGAAACCTGCCTCATGTTGAAAAATTTCGATGTTATCACCCGTGCCTTGGCGATTAATTGCAATTTCTACAATGAGTATATTGTCTTCTGAAAGATAGCCTCCGCCTTCTTCAGCGGTGCTTCGCTTAGCAGCAGGGTCTAGCACAATATCACGCTCAACATCTATTTGTGCCCATGCATGTGACGCAATAAAGCACCCTATGCCACTCAAAAGAACGGCATAAACACGCATGTATCGGAGCAAATATTGGAACACAATAGGCTATCGTTCCCATTTTGTTGATTGCGAACTAAGAAGTTAGCCTGATTTTACCTGAGTTTTCTACAAAGACAATGCTCCTTGCGCAATCAGCGCTCCTCCTGCGTCTTCTTTTTCGTGATATGTTACTTTTAAGCTGCCTTTGTTGATGGAAACACCTTCTGGCACATCTAGCGGAAGATCAAATATGCGTTTTGGATTAGGCGTGTATACCGCAATACCTCCCATAGCTTTGAGCACTACTTCATCACCCGAAGGCGGCTGATAAACTACTTTAATATCGCCGTAAAGCGATGCTTTTCCATCTCGAATCACCTCAAATTTCAAATGCGGCTTCCCTTCCTGCAATGAATAATGCATTTCTTTCACGCTTGCAGTAGCCGAAATCGCACCATTGCGCACAATAACAGGAATGCTCATACCAAAATTGGCACGAATAGAAATAGACAACGCATCTTCTGGGGCTTTTTCTTCGCGTGGCTCTTCGGTTGGTATTAAAATAAACCGTAAATGCGAGCGATACTCACCCTCTTCTAAATCAGCTGGCTTTCTGGCTAATATACGTACATTTTGATGTTTTCCTGGCTCTAGGGTAAAACGTCTTGGCGAAATGCGCAAAAATTCGTCTGCAAATTTATCACCTTCTTGTGGCGTTTCAACCGATTCAAACCCTCCGCTCTCCAGCATACGGCGATTGATAATCTCAGCGCGATACGACCCTACGGCTGTGCCGTTATTAGCAACCGAAATCATACCGCTACGTGCACGCCCTTCCAGCACAACACGGGTGGGCGTCAGTAAAATTCCGGCTCTTCCGGGCTCCTGTGCTTGCACAAGCCACGGAGTACCCAATCCAACAAAAACTACTGCCAACAATAATGCTCGAAAAATTCCGTTCCTCATATGCTTAAAAGTCTCACTAATTTGTTATTCATGATTAATACTAATAGTATAACTTGGTTGCTGAATACCTGTTGCCACATTCTTTCTCACCCGCAATCTAGCACCATAGGTAAGGCGCAAAGTAACTTTTCCATTACTAGGGATATTGACCGAAAAGTCACGCCCCTGTCGCCTATTAAACGTTCCTTGCTCACTACAGCCACCACCTGAACACACATAAGTACCCGCAAATCTTCTAAAGTTTAGACGTGAAACGTTGGCTTCATCCGACATAGAAATGTGCACTGTACCACTTGCCTGTTTCAAGTTGATATCTGTAATTGCACCGCTACCACCTATACTAAGCAACTGAATAGCGCTTGATGCAGACAAATTGCCGTCTTTATCAACATCAATCGTACCAGCTCCGCCCACAGGCTCAACGAATTTTCCATAGTCTAAATTCTGCACTGTATTAATATCAATACTTAATGCATAACATGGTTTAGAAAAGCTAACGCTCAACGCCAAAAGCACAAGCGACCACATCACTTTCTTTGTATGTTTAGTATATACAGAAAATCTTTTGAACAAGAGCATCATTGCCTTCTTTGACTACACCATGGTTATTGCTGTAGTATCACACTATAGCAAATCATAGGTATTTAGCAAGGTAACGCTCTGCTTATTCGTAGTGAAGTGCCACCGTGTAGGTTGGTTGGAAACGGCCTGAAAGATGGCTGTCATTTACTGCAATAGCGGAAGAAAGTTTCAGTGTTTGCGGCTGACTTAAATCTACCGGTGTTGTGGTAGTGCCCCCCACTTGAAGTTGAGTATCACCATAGTTAGCTTTCTCTTTAGAAAAAGCAATCGCTGCCGGTGAGTTTTCGATGGCTGAAACCGAAATTTGTGCATAGTTTCTGCCAGAAATAGTAAATTCGCCCCACGTGATAGGATCGGAGTGACTTCTTGCTGTTATTGGTTGAGTGTGGGGCGAACCACGTACTATCAAGGTGGAAGACGCATCCCCTGCATCACCTGTCTTAATAGTATGTTCATAATCAAAAGAGGATGAAGAAACCTCTGTAACCGATAATGGCGCTACAATCGTTACCGATGCTGTGCCTGTGGCTTTCATGGCCATGGCTGGCATACTACTGACTGCTACACCTGCAACAAGCACAAGGCCTGCAGCAATTGCTCCAGATAATTTCGTCATTCTCTCTTGCTCTCTCTCGTCTTTCATGCCACATCAGCGCTCGCAATCGCTTAATATGCATGTAAGAAGAGTAGCAAGGCCTATGCCAATCATGTAAATAACAGCAAAAACCACTATAAATACTGGGTTATAAGAGATAAGAACTCATCATTTTATGGCATTTAGAACAGAACAGCATCTGTCACATTTAGAAACAGATTGACCAAAAATGAGACAATTGTCTCGAGATAGAACAAAAATCTTTACGGAAATTTCTCTTTAAAGAGTAGAAAATATTCTTAAATAGGCATAAAAAAAATGCCCACACCAACAAGGCATGGGCATTAAGAATTCTAGATCTTACTTATAAAATCAATCATAAGCAATATTCACTGTGTAAGCAAACTGCTTAGGTCCAGTTGTTGCTGTGGTAGGAACCGTAAGCTGCGCACCGACGCTCAATTGACCATCGCCAGCTGCTAAAGTACCTGTACCAGCACCATCAAGTGCAATAGATGTATTACCATTATATGAACCGGTAAAGCTTCCAATGGTTACATTATCGATTGTTGCGGTCGTAATATCAACATCAAGTGTCACGGTTTCATTGCTATCAGCAATAATATCAAAAAGTGCTGGTGTTGTGGTTGTTGAACCCACCACGACTGAGTTACCACCCGCTACTACAACAGCTCCCGTTGTATTATTCAACGTAAGTGTTGCTGTGGCATCTGTTGGTGCAGTGAAGCTACCAAATTCCATTTGCTGAGCATTTTCAGTAATTGATAAAGCTTTTACAATATTTACATCAGCAGTACCAGAGGCTGAATCTACAACCTGAGCCCATGCAGATGATGCACCAGCAATAGCAGCTACGGTTAATGCGGTTGTCGCTAAACGAGAGAAAGTTTTCATTTTTTCCATTCCTTATATTGTCTTTGTTGTCTCTGTCACACATCCCTTGCGAGGAGGCATACTAACGTTAACTTGATTCGATAGTATCATATGAATGTGACTCTTTTATTACACTAACATATTAGTTACCCCAATAAAAGCATTATTGTTCCAAAACGGCATAAAACCTTACAAAATTAACCTTTTGTTAATAATTAGAGGCCGTTTTTGGATGATTTATGAATAAATTAACACATTTATTCTGTCACAAAATAATGCAACTCTTTCCTGATTGATGTAAATATCATTACAATACAATTCGTTATTTCTTTGAAGCCGCTATATCACAGAGCAAAAAGCCTAAAATTACGATGTCACAAGTAAGCACCCGATAAAAACCTGTTTCTTGCGCCTATAGAAGCTTTAAAGCACTCGGATAGTTTATGATGCAGGAAATTTGAAGATGTTGCAGCAGCATTCGATTATTGAATGCAGTGCACGTTCACAATATAGCGCTTGGCCTTACCTTCCAACCATTCTTCCGTATAGCCATAACGGATATTATCAATATGGTAGAAGATATTATTGTGATTAAGGAACTTTTTAAGCGCACCAAGAGAGATGCCCACACTGGCTGTTCTCACGGGAGATGTGGTAGGTTTCTGACCAGAAGCTGTGGGTGTATCTTGTCGATAATAACTCATTTTACCAACCACCACACCTATAACCGTGCCATTTTGGTCAACAATAGGGCCACCACTATTGCCTTTTTCAACACTGTCGGTAAACAAGAAGTGAGCTTTCTTGCCAAACGGATCTTGTGTATCGGTAACCTGAGCCTTACGAATTAAATATTTTCCGGTGATGCCATGGTCTAGCGGATAACCAAGAATCGTGATATCTTCACCCTTCTTCACATCACCCACACCACGCAATGCAGCGATTTGGGTTGGCCTTGCGTTTGTTCGCAGCAGTGCAAGATCTGTATCTTTATTGACATCCACCACCGTCGCAAACGAAGGATTCACTGCACCACGTACTTTAATATATTTACATCCCTGCACCACGTGCTCATTGGTAATAATATGCTGACTACTGACATAGAAACCCGTTCCGCTTGAAAAGCTTATTACCTCGCCTTGCTTTGGTGCACTTTGCGCATAAGCCATTGTAGACGCAAAAAGGCTACACGATGCGGCAAAGCATGCCACATGTAAAAGACTTCTTAAATGCTTTATCCCTTTCTCCATGTGTCTATTATACCTCACTTAATGAGCGTTTTCCAAGTCTTGAATGGCTATTTAAAAAAATCTAATGTTTGTTAACTATTTGTTAACTATTTTGTAGTAGAACGCTTCACAGTCGAGAGAAACAGTGTTATTTGGGGAAACATTATGACACAAAAAACCAACGATCTAAACCACTGGGTACAAGAACAAAACCTCACGGTTGCAGAAATGATCACTCATAAACGCATTAAAAGTGCTACAAGTCGTGAAGATATGGCACTAATGCTTGGTATTGAAGTAGAAGAACTCGCCCTCTACGAAGAAGGAAAGGCATCCATACCTGCCAGCATATTATTTTTAGCGGCTACTTTTCTTGAAGGCAACCCACTCGCTTTTTTTAATCGTATTCAAGAAAGCAATATTGAATATAGCTTCAATAGTGACGGCACCTCAATAGCAAAACTTATGGTATCTTAGGCCTGAGAATAAGAAGAATATGCTAAGTCTTAACAGATTGCTGAGAGTTAAGTTACAACTTAACTCTCTTTAATTCGTTGCATCTTTATCTATCCAGAAAGCCATGATACAGCTTACCTCAAGGTCTGCAAATTCAAAACTGGCGCTGTTTTGAGTAAAATCGCCTGTAGGTGCAACACCATTCATACAGCGCTCATCTCCAAGCCCTCTTCCTCTGCCTACAAACACGTCACCCGTATCAGGCTCGCCATCATCAGTTTTCAGATCGAGCGAGTGAGATTCCTGCACAGTAAGCCCAGCCGCATCCAGTGTGCCGGTCGTACCATCTACACGCCCTACCATCACTAAGTTACCTGTTTGGCCATAGTAAGTTGTCGTTCCCATCGGGCGCATAATCCAGTAACCAAGGCCAGCCTTTTCTGATTCCGGTGCATTTACACCAAGTGCAAATCGATTACCGGAAACAACTCCGCTAAAATCACCCGGATAATAACCCGATAAGCTAAGGTGTTGCCACGCACGCACATCTTCAAACTTCTCACTTCCTCCGGATGTATTATATTCAATACGCCTATCGCCATCACCATTGCACGGATTCACCGGAGAGCCACCTGAATTTGTACAGCTGGTCGCCCAAAAAGACGTGGCATTAGGAATATCCCCCGGCAAAGCATCATACTTCCCATAAAAGCCTTCAACCACAGCCTTTACGCGTGCCACATCTGTTACGATTGAATTCAGCTTTGCTGCAGTCAGCAAATAATTTCCTGCCATAATAGAGGCAAGCACCAACCCAATAACACTAAGCACCACTGAAATTTCAATAAATGAAAAGCCTTGCTGATGATAGTTTTTCATTCTTTCCCCTCTCGTTTATTGCATCCAATCTGTGTTTCGCAGATCTAAGAAATCAAAATAACCTGCATCAATACTATATAAAAATACCAGCGAAAACAAAGCAGACAACACCGTAGCCCAGAGCATCTTTTGCCATATAAGCGGCTTTTTGGGAGCACTGCTGGCATGCCCCTGATCAACCACAGACTGTGTTTGCACACCCATTGGCAATAGCATAAATAAAATAATCCACCAACTCACCGCAAAGGTGATGAAAAAAGAAAATAAACTCATAAACTCATCTTGCCTCAATTGCATAATGACCGCTATAACAGCCACATATAAAAAGCTACTCAGCAGCTTTTCATCCCTTATGCTAAGGATACCCCTATTATGCAAGCTCAAGCAAGCCATAAGCGAACCACCGCTACTTTTATTGGTCTTATTGCGCCTTTGTTGTGGTCAACCTATCCTGCACTCACGCTGATGATCGGGAAAATGCCTGCCTTTCAATTACTCACCATCGGTTTTGGCGTTTCTTTCTTTATGTCGCTTATCATTTGGAAAATCCGCAAACAATCGGTGTTAAGCATCTTAAAACAGCCTTTAAAATATTGGGCAATTGGCATCTTTGGTATTTTAGGATTCAACAGCTTCTACATTACGGCACTCTATCATGCCCCCGCAGCAGAGGCTTTTTTACTCACCTCTATATGGCCACTACTGGCACTCATACTGGATGCTATCCTGCTGAAAGAACGATTACGCACCAACCACATTATCGGATGTCTGCTAGGATTTAGCGGCATTTTCTGCATTGCCATCAACAAAGGTATGTCTGTGCCTGATAGCGATCACATCATCGGCTATGCCGCAGCTTTTACTGCGGCTTGCATTTGGGCGAGCTATTCTCTTTTGCTTAAACGAAACCCTTTTCCTAAGCCTGAATTTATTGGTGGTATTTGTGGAGCCAGTGCTATTGGCACGGCGATACTTCACTTCTTGCTTGAAAGTAACGTTCCCGTAGTTTCAGAGCAGATACTTCCCCTCATACTCATGGGAGCAGGCTCACTTGGTATAAGCTATTATTGCTGGAATTATGGCACGCAATATGGTGATTTAAGAGCACTTAGCTCGCTAGTATTTTTAGGGCATTTCAGCACCATCGGCCTCTTGATGCTTTCTGGCCATGCAACACTCACTAGCATGCTGGTAATTGCATTTACTTTAATTATCAGTGGCGCATTTGTGGGTAGTATGGGGTTATTTGCAAAACCTAAGTAGCTAATTCGTTCGTGGTTTAATGCCTGATAACCGGCGTCAACTCTACCCATTCAGCAAGCGATAGTAAGCGTCGCTCAAGGCTTTCACCAATAAGCTGCGCGGCAGAACCTTTTAAACTCAAAATAATCCGCCCCTCTTTAACAGATAACGTCGTATCCGGCAAAATGCCCTCTACTCCACCTGCAATACCCTGCGCTAAGCGCAAACCATAGCCGATGGTTTGTGCATCTTTTAACTCTTCTGCAGAGAGTAATGTCTGAATTTGCTCTACAATTTCTTTGCCAGGTTCAACACGATAGCGGTGATAGACTGCCTTAGCAACAAACACCCTATCCTTATGCGAAAGCCCAATAAGGGACGAATCAAGAATGCGGCGATAGGCAAGCTCTGCGCGATATTCTGTATTTTCATAGCGCGATATTTCACTCAAAATACATGCGGCTTTTCTCAAACGCTGCTGCTTGGGCGATTCTTTGCGTAAAAGCGGGCGCAACCAATCACTGGCCTCACGACCATAAGCAGGCGAAACACCCACGCGCTGAATCATGTCATCACAGCCAGAAATTAGCGGATCTGCCTGCTGAACATTCTCAGGCAGGCGCTGATAAAGAAACCCTTCTCTCACCCCATGCACCGACACCGCAATATTGGCAGGACTACCGCGACTGATAATGCGCTCAGCCACCATTGCAGCAACAGGCAACACTTGCGCTCTTCGAGAAGACACGCCTCCCATTTTCACCAAGGCTTTTTCTGACATCTTGGTAATCACCGAAAGCGTATCTAAAAACTCTTCGGTAGGAACCGTATAGTTTTGTAACACCTTGAGTGGATGGTCTTTACGTGCCATGTGCAACTTTGCAAGGTTACGAAATGCTCCACCCACGGCATAAAAGGTTTTCCCCGCTAATTCTTTATGAAGCGGAAATTTCATCAAATGCTCGTCAATTTGTCTGGAAAGCATCTGGTGATTATGAAGCCTAAGTGCTCCAATCGGCAAAGATATTCCCTCACCTTGTACCTTTCCTTTTTTAAGTGAAATAAGCTCTAAACTACCACCGCCCAAATCACCTGCAACACCACTGGCATCCATAATCGAACTGGCAACCCCCAATCCTGCTAACTTGGCTTCTTCTAATCCGCTAATGACGGTGATGGCGATATCCTCTTCCTCTCGCACTTCTCGTACAAAGGCTTTGCCGTCCTTTGCATCACGCACCGCTGAAGTTGCAAATACATGCAAGTTTTTAACATCCATGCGCTTGGCAAGTGCAACAAAACGTGTAATTGCCTGTTTTGCACGCACGCGCCCCTGCGGATTTAGCTTGCCTGTTTCCTCCAAGCCATCTGCTAGCCCACAGAGCACTTTCTCGTTAAAGATAACCCACGGCACACGCTTTAGCCCATCGTAAATCACCAAACGAAGGGAGTTAGAGCCAATATCAATCACTGCAGCAGGTTTTCCGGGCGTATAGCGTAGCATGCTGTCCTCATTTAATGTTTATAGGTTCCTTGCTCAGCTTTATAACCTTGCATTGGAACATCGCTTCGCTAGCCGGTGGCGCGGGCGTTTTTCTAAACAAACTCTTTGTTATCACAAACATTCATGGAATTAATAAAGCAATCTCATGTTTCGTCAAGCGATGGCTACTTAAAAAACATACATCCCTGCATCTGGTGATGCGAATCACTTTTTTTAGATACACTTGCAATTTTAGTGCATTTTCGCTATATCACTTGGCCTATGAACATCATTCTTGCACAACCCAGAGGCTTTTGCGCCGGAGTAGAACGCGCTATCGAGATTGTCGAGCGCGCATTGGTACGCTATGGCGCACCTATCTATGTGCGCCACGAAATTGTCCATAATAAATATGTGGTCGACTCTCTCACCGCTAAAGGCGTGGTTTTTGTAAACGATATCAGCGAAGTGCCCGAAGGCGGTGTCACCATTTTTAGCGCACATGGTGTTTCCGATGCCGTTGAAAACGATGCAAAATCGCGCAACCTTCCCGTAATCGATGCCACCTGCCCGCTAGTCACCAAAGTGCATAAAGAAGCACAGCGGAGTGAGGAAGAAGGCCGACAAATTATACTGATAGGCCACGAAGGCCACCCAGAAGTAGAAGGCACATCCGGCCGTGTAAAACAGGAAGTATTGCTGGTACAAACCGCAGACGATGTGGCATCTCTAACAGTTAAAGACCCCGAAAAATTAGCCTATGTTACGCAAACCACTCTCAGTGTTGATGATACGCGCATTATCATCGAAGCATTAAAGGCTCGCTTTCCGCACATTAAAGGCCCTGAGCTACGCGATATTTGCTATGCGACGCAAAACCGACAAGGTGCCGTGCGAGGGCGTGCGCGAGACTCGGAGGGAGTTTGGGGGAGTGGCGGCCGAGGCGGG
>CAYGPX010000010.1:0-14922 GCA_964351935.1 uncultured Rickettsiales bacterium
CTCCAGGAACGCGCAAGGCAGCACCAAGCGACAATGGTCTTGCCGCTTTAAGTTTCTGACGTACTTCATTGGAAAGGCTGATGTTTGTGGCGTCATAGTTAAAATCAGCTGGGATGCGTGTTTTTTCTTCCTTCTTAAACAGGAGGATGTCCCCTTGCTGGCGTTGTGTGTAGGTGTCATAAAGCGCGTCAATTTTTAGCTGGCGCCATGTGTCTTCAGAAATATCGTTTAGCCAATCCCAAACGCGACATAGCTCGTCTTTACTAATGCTTGGGTGATTGAGTAGTGAGAAGCCAGAGCGACGAATGCCATCTTGATTTAGGTTAATGCCATGTTTTGCTGCTTCGGTTGGGGTAAGTGTTGCATTTTCAAGCTGATGTTTCCATGCAGTTAGGCGTTCTTGTCTCGCATTAAAGCGTGCGGTCTGTGCAGGTGTAAGGCAGCCAAGTGCAATGGCCTTTGGACTCAAGCGAATGTCAGCGTTATCAGCGCGAATGGTCAATCGATATTCAGCCCTTGATGTAAACATGCGATAGGGCTCGCTAGTGCCAAGTGTCACAAGGTCATCAATCATCACGCCTATGTAAGCATCGGTACGATCTAAAATAAAAGGTTCAGTAGCGCCAGATGAAGAAAGTGCGGCGTTGATACCTGCAACCAGCCCCTGCCCTGCGGCTTCTTCATAGCCGGTGGTGCCATTAATTTGCCCCGCCAAATAAAGCCCCTTCATTTTCTTGGTTTCAAGCGTCGGGAAGAGTTCCCTCGGATCAACGTAATCATACTCAATAGCATAGCCTGGGCGAATGGTGCGTGCATTTTCCAAGCCCGGAATGGTTTTTAGCATCGCAAGCTGCACGTCCTCAGGCAGCGATGTAGAGATGCCATTAGGATAGACGGTGTCATCATTCAGCCCTTCAGGCTCTAAGAATATTTGGTGGCTGGTTTTTTCAGCAAAGCGGACAACTTTATCTTCAATAGACGGGCAATAGCGCGGCCCTGTGCCACTAATTTGACCTGAATACATAGGCGAGCGATCAAGGTTGCTGCGAATAATATCGTGTGTTTGCTGGGTTGTTCGCGTTAGATAGCAATCAATTTGAGGTACGTTAATTACATCGTTCATGCACGAAAAAGGAGTAGGAGTTTCATCGCCTCTTTGAATCTCCAGCCCCTGCCAATCAATAGTTTTGCCATCGAGTCGAGCGGGCGTGCCCGTTTTGAGTCGCCCCATCTTAAAGCCAATTTGCTGTAAGCTATCTGAAAGCCCTACGGATGGTGCCTCGCCTACTCTTCCTGCTGAATGGGTGTGTTGACCAATGTGAATTAGTCCTTTTAAGAAAGTGCCGGTGGTTACAATCACTGAGGGCGCGTTGTATGTTGTGCCGCTTGCGCCAATAATGCCTGTAATGCGACTGTCGCTTGTAATGAGAGACTCGGCAGCATCATAAATAACATGAAGATTTTCTTGCGAGTGAGTAAGCTCTTGTGCCGCTTTTTTATAAAGCGCACGATCGGCTTGTGCTCTTGGCCCCCAAACGGCAGGCCCTTTGCTTGCGTTGAGCATTTTGTAATGAATGCCAGCTTTATCAATAATGCGGCCCATTACACCACCCATCGCATCCACTTCGCGCACCAGCGTGCCTTTTGCAACGCCACCGATGGCAGGGTTGCACGACATTTCGCCAATATTGTCGGGCTTTAAGGTAAGCAGCGCAGTGTTCGCGCCCATGCGAGCAGCAACGTGAGCAGCTTCTAAGCCAGCGTGGCCGCCGCCAATAACGATAACATCAAAATGATTGCTGTGCTGCGACATGATAAATAGCCCCGATGCATGTGTTAATGTTTCACGTGAAACATCCTTCCCTCTCCCATGAGTGATGGTTTCATACAATAAAAAGGTATCAAAAGCAATATAAGTGGAAAGAAAATGACAAAGTTAGAATAAATTAGCTATCAAAGATAGCGCGGCTTCCATTTCTTTTGGAAGGTTGATAGCGCAAAGTCCGCTACCCAATGCACGATGTTTGGGGCGTTTAAATAAAATTTCTTGAACCCAAAATCCTTGAAAGGTTTGCTCGCGAAGCTCGTCTATCATAGATTTATAAAGCCCGCTTTCAAGCATGGGATACCAAAGCAAAATGGTGGCTTCAGGCCAAATTTCGTGAACAGCAATTATAAAATCTACAACCAGTTCATATTCGCTTTTTATTTCATAGCTAGGGTCAATCAAGATTAGCCCTTTGTGATTTGCCAGCTTGCTAACATTGGTAGCAACTTCATATATCGTATCGTAGCCGTCCCTCATAGAAAGATGTGTGTTTGGCGCTCTAAATTTAGATGCAAGTGCGCTAAATTCTTGGGGATGAAGCTCCGCAAAATGTAGTTGATCTTCTGCAGTTAGCAGCATACGAGCGAGCGCAGGAGAGCCGGGATAGCTCTGTGTGCCATGTCGCTTGCGATGGCTTTCTAGGCAGTGTGCATAAGCAGGTGCATTCTTTCGGATTAAGGAGGGCGCTATGGTTAGAATGCCCGTCTTTGCTTCGCCTGTTTTGAGCGCTTCTTTAGATTGTAGTTGATATTGCCCCCTCCCCGCATGTGTTTCTGCATAGGTGATAAGGCTTGAATTATGCTTCTTAAATGCTTCTAATAAAACGCTGAGTGCTGCATGCTTGTGCACATCTGCGGGGCCTCCAGCATGATAGCTATGTTGATATGAGAGCATGCTATTTGCCTATACAAAATTGACCAAAAAGTTCATCCAAAATATCTTCCACGTCAATACGGCCAATAATCTGCCCTAGCAAGTGCGCTGCTGCACGCAGGTCTTCTGCGGCTAGCTCAAGCTCGTGTTGTGGGTTAAAATGCTCGAGTGATGCAAGGGTCTTGTGTAAAAGTTGGCGATGGCGTGTGCGCGTGACAACGGGAGCATCACCTTTTCCGCCTCCCATCATGGTTTTTGCCCGCTCTTCCAGTGCTTGCAAAAGGCTTTCGATGCCCTCTTGCTGAGCAATAGAGATACCTAGAGTGCTCTTGCCTTCTATAGCTGGAACTCTGCTGTTTTCCTGCAGTAAATCAACTTTATTGAACACAATAACTGCATCCTCGCCCGCCTGTGTAATAAGTGGCTGCCATTGTGCTTTTGGCATTGAAATATCAAGCAAAAGTAGCGTGACATCGGCCTCTTCTGCCCGCTTTAATGCACGGCGAATACCTTCTTGTTCAATAATTTCTGCTTCTTCTCTAAGCCCTGCGGTATCCGATAGCGTGATCGGGTAGCCGCCAATATCCAGATGCACATCTAAGATATCGCGAGTGGTGCCTGCAATATCTGAAACAATGGCTACTTCGCGCTTGGCAAGATGATTAAGTAGAGAAGATTTACCTGCATTGGGTGGGCCAAGAATCACCACTTGCATGCCTCGTCTTAAACGTTCTCCTCTGTGGTTGTCGGTAAGGTGAGTTCGTATGTTATGTTGTAACGATTCATTGGTTTTCTGAATGTCAAAAAGGATTTGCTTTGGAATCTCTTCTTCAGGAAAATCAATATATGCCTCTAAGAGTGCTTGCATATGAATGAGATTTTTTCGCCAACCCCCATAGAGCGTATGCAGGCTGCCATCCATTTGCTGAAGTGCTTGTTGTGCCTGAAGAGAGGTTTCTGCTTCAATAAGGTCTGCAAGCCCTTCTGCTTCGGTTAAGTCCATTTTATTATTTTCAAATGCACGGCGTGAAAACTCGCCCGGAGATGCAAGGCGCAGCCCCTCTATCTTGCTTAGAGCGTCCAGAAGGCTTGAAATAACAGCGATGCTGCCATGCACATGCAGCTCAGCAACATCTTCGCCAGTAAAGCTGGCCGGTGCGGGAAACCATAACACAAGTGCCCTATCCAATAAAGTCTCACTTGCAGGATCAAAAATGCCAGTGAGTATAGCTTTTCTAGCATTGGGCAGAGGATTTTTAGTTAAAAGAGTAAGGGTTTCTCCTGCTTTCTCGCCAGAAATACGGATAATTGCTACGCCAGATTTTTGAACAGGCGATGCGGGGGCAAAAATAGTTTCAGCAAGTGCGGGTGTGTGCATATTTATCCAACTTCGCAAGCGTTTCTCTATGTTCATAGGGGATGTGAGCGCACTGTTCAACAGGCTTTTACGCAAGTGCTTTATAGTAAGTCAGATTTGTTGGTGATTTTTCATTAATTTCTATACACATCTTCGTAACAACATGTTATGTAAGCACTGCTTGCGGAGTGTAAAAAGTCCGCATGGTTACAAAAATTTGCAATGCAGAACCAGTAAACGGAATGCTTTCATATGCCTTACAAATACATCAACGCTTCTAGCGCACTACTAAAGAACATCAACCAAAGCACGGCTGCAAAGGCTGCAAAGCCTTCGTGGAAGCTGTCTTTAGAGCATTTTATCTCGGCATTTTTCTACCTTGTGCCGGAAGAGGACGTTGTTGAATATAGTGTGGATGAATTAAAGATTATTGCCACAGGGGCATTTAATTTTCTCTCTGACTATAGCGAGCCAGAGTCAAAAATTAGAGTGTTTAACCCCACTATGGAAGAGCATGGCTGGCAAACGGCATACACGATTGTAGAAATGGTGAACGTGGATAAGCCATTTTTGGTGGATTCTGTATCGGAAGAGCTTACGCGCCAAGGCTATGATATTTATAAAATTTTTCACCCCGTATTGGATGTTAAGCGTGGCAATCAGGGTGTGCTGGAAGAAATTCTCGAGTCTGAGGATGGAAAACAAAGATCGCCAGAGTCTATGGTGCATTTTCAAATATCACATACCTCGGATAAAAAGAAAATGTCCGAGCTGCAAGCCGGTATTGAGCGTGTGCTCAAGTCGGTAGCTTTTTCAGTTGCTGATTGGCCTGCTATACTTGACCGCTTAGATGTAGTCACTTCGCTTTTCTCGCTCTCTTCTCATGCGCTTGAGCCTAACTTAAAGCCTAAAGACAGAGAGGCGCTTCGCTTCGGTGCAACGGAAGTGATGGACTTCTTCTTGTGGCTTAAAAACAATAACTTCGTGTTTTTGGGATATGAGGAATATGAATGCCAGGAAAAAGACGGTGAGCATTCGCTCGCTCCCATTAAGGGCAGTAATTTAGGGCTTTATCGTCATAAAGCATTGGGGCTGGAGTGGGATGATCTGCCTGTTCGTAGTCATAAGACGGTGACCACTGAAGGGTTGGTGGAAATTAGCAAGTCGAGTACAAAATCTCCAGTGCATCGTCATGTTCACATGGATTGTGTGAGTGTTCATAAATTTGATGAAAAGGGCAACCGTACCGGTGAGCACCGTTTCCTTGGTTTGTTTACGTCGCAGGTTTATTTCCAAACCGCACGAAATATCCCGATTCTTCGCAAAAAGCTTGATTTTGTGCAGTCTCATTCAGGCTTTAAGCCGGAAAGTCATAATGGCAAGGCGCTTGTGGCGGTGCTGGAGTCATTCCCGCGAGATGAATTATTTCAGATGTCTGAAGTGGAGCTGTTTGAGGCTTCAGTAGAAATTGTAGCGCTTGCTGTACGCCAAAGTGTAAAGCTTTTTGTGCGTAAGGATGAGCTTGAGCGCTTCTTAAGCTGTATTGTTTATTTGCCAAGAGAGCGCATGAGCACAGGCCTTAGAAAACGCATAGAAGAAGAATTGGTGGCGGCGGTAGGTGGTCGCGTTTCTAATCATTATACTCAGATTACCGAGTCGCACTTGGCGCGGTTGCAGATTATTATTAAAACAACACCGGGTGAGATTCCTAACTATAATGTTAAGAAAATTGAAGAGAAGCTTGTTGAGATGGCAACATCTTGGGAGGACAAGTTGCTTGCTGAGCTAAAAGGCCGCCTTGGTGAGCGTAAAGGCGATAAGGTTTCTGAAAAATATACGAATGCATTCTCGGTTAGCTATACGAACCGCTTTACGGCAGAGGATGCTTACTATGACATCCAAAAAATTGAAAAATTATTAGATGGTGGGGAAACGGTATTTGATCTGTATGAAACGCCATTTGATGCGCCGGAGCTTTTCCAGTTTAAAATTTATCACCGTGCAGAGCAGATTAGGCTTTCAAGTGTGATGCCGGTGCTTGAGAATATGGGCGTTAGTGTTGTGGCTGAGCATACTTATTCCGTCAATATAGCGGAAGAAAGTGAACCAATATGGATACACCATTTCCGCTTTACGGCCAGTGATGGAAAGCGTCCTAAACTTAAAGAAATTAAGCTGAAATTTGAGCAGCTAATTGCAAAAGTTTGGTCAGGCGATCTTTTGAATGATGGATTTAACCAGCTGGTGATGCGTGCGCATATTGATTGGAAGCAAGTGATGTTGCTTAGGGCTTACGGTCGCTATCTTCAGCAGGTAGGGTTCCGCTATAGCTTGCAATTTATGCATGATGTTCTGGCAAGCTATCCGAGTATGGTGAATAATATATTAGATTATTACGTCAGTCGATTTGATGTTTCATTTAGTGATAAAAAACGTCAGTCAGAGCAGGAAAAGTTGCGTAGCAAGATGGAGCGCAGTCTTTCAACGGTGCGTAATCTTGCGGAAGATAAGGTATTGCGTAGTTTTGTTGATTTGGTAACGGCAACCTTGCGTACGAACTATTTCCAAGAAGGGCGCTTAGAGGTTGCTCAGCCGCGTATTTCGTTTAAATTTGATTGTAAACAAGTGCCGGATATGCCGCTTCCTAGGCCTTATGCCGAGATATTTGTGTATTCTCCGCGCGTAGAGGCTGTGCATTTGCGTGGCGGTAAAGTAGCGCGTGGTGGATTGCGCTGGTCGGATCGTCCAGAAGATTTCCGCACGGAAGTGCTTGGGTTGATGAAGGCTCAAATGACTAAAAATACGGTCATTGTTCCCGTTGGTTCAAAAGGTGGGTTTGTAGTGAAAAAGCCACCTCAAGAAGGTGGCCGTGAAGCACTAGTGGCTGAGGCAATTGAGTGCTACAAAATCTTCTTACGTGGTATGCTCGATATTACCGATAATATCGTCGATGATAAGGTAGTTCCGCCTAAAGGGGTGGTGCGTCATGATGGTGATGACCCCTATTTAGTAGTGGCTCCTGATAAAGGCACTGCAACGTTCTCGGATGTTGCAAATAGTGTATCGGAAGAATATGGCTTCTGGCTGGGCGATGCTTTTGCTTCTGGTGGTTCTGTGGGATATGACCACAAAGTAATGGGCATTACTGCTAAGGGTGCTTGGATATCGGTTGAAACGCATTTCTCTGCTATGGGCATTGATGTTTCCAAAGATGACCATACTGCTATAGCAATTGGCGATATGTCGGGTGACGTATTTGGAAATGGTATGCTTTGTTCTAAACATACGCGTTTGTTGGCTGCGTTTAACCATCTGCATATTTTTATTGATCCAAATCCTGTCACGGCTTCGGCCTACAAAGAGCGCAAACGCTTATTTGATCTGCCTCGCTCTAGCTGGACAGATTATAACGAATCACTTATTTCTCATGGTGGCGGCGTATTTGAGCGTAGCGCTAAGTCGATAAAAATAACGCGTGAAATGAAGCAAGTATTCAATATTAAGGAGGATAATCTCTCTCCTGACGAATTGATACGTGCATTGCTAAAAGCACCGGTCGATTTGTTGTGGAACGGTGGTATTGGTACCTACTTCAAAGCTTCAACCGAAAGCCATGAAGATGCAGGTGATCGTGCCAACGATGTGCTTCGTATCAATGGCTGTGATATTGGCGCTAAAGTGGTGGGCGAGGGTGGTAACCTTGGCGCAACGCAACGCGGAAGGATTGAATATGCTTCTAAGGGGGGCCGTATCAATACCGACTTTATTGATAATTCTGGCGGCGTTGACTGTTCTGACTATGAAGTAAACATCAAAATTGCTCTTTATCAGGCAATTCGTAATAAGAGTCTTGCAAAAGAAGAGCGCACAAAAGTACTTGAATCTATGACGGACGAAGTCAGTGCATTAGTGCTGCGGGATAACCGGTTGCAGAATCAGGCACTTACAATTGCCGAGCTGCAAGGGCCATCGTTACTAGAAGTGCAGGAGCGCTTCTTGAAACGCTTGGAATCTAAAGGGCTTTTAATGCGCGAAATCGAGTTCTTGCCAAATGCACAGGACTTTGGCTATTTGCATGCCGAGGGCAGGGGGCTAACCCGTCCTGAGCTGAGCGTTGTGCTGGCATATAGTAAATTATCGCTCTATGAGGAGTTGTTGCGCTCAAAACTTCCGGATGATCCATATTATCTGCAAGATCTCATGCTCTATTTCCCTAAGCAAATGCAAGAGAAGTTCCAAAAGGAAATCGAGAGCCATCAGCTTCGCCGCGAAATTATCGCCACGTTTGAAACAAATAGTATAGTCAATCGCGTTGGTAGTACGTTCTTTTTCCATGTGAGTGAAGAAACAGGTATGGGAGCTGAAGATATTGCGCGTGCTTACACCGTTGTGCGGGATATTTTTGGACTCAGAACCGTGTGGAAAGAAATTGAAGCGCTCAATGGAAAGATAACAGTAGAGGAGCAGGGAGAGCTATTTACGGCGGTACAAAATTTTGTAGAACGTGTAACGCTCTGGCTCTTAAATCGCTTGCCGCAGCCGATGGATGTGGGGCAAGTGGTATCAGAGTATAAAGAGGGCGTGCAGCAACTTTCACTGAGTCTTGCCGGTGTGCTTTCTCCGATTGCGGCTGAGCAGTATAACGCGCAGTTAAGCCACTATAAAGGCATGAAGCTGCAGGAAGCACTTGCTAAAAAGATGGCATCGCTTGAAGTACTTGCATCGGCATGTGATATTGTGCGCGTTGCGAAAGTGAACAAGCTTGGCGTGGATGAGGTTGCTAAAATCTACTTTGAGCTGGGCGCACGCCTTGGCTTAGACTGGATGAGAAAGGCGCTTTACACTTCTGTGCCTTCTGGTTCGTATTGGAGTCGCTTATCGCTTAAAACACTAGTGGCGGGCGTTTCTGAGCAGCAAATTCGTTTGACGGCGGAAGTTATCAAGCATAAATGTAGCGAAGGTAAGTGCGATAATCCGACGGAAAGCTGGGTTAGTAAGCACTTCTCTCAAATTCAGCGTTTTGATCTCTTTATGCAAGAGCTAAAATCTCAGGAGTCGCTTGATCTTTCGACACTTGTGGTGGCTGCAAAAAGAGTGGAAGGCATTTGCGTAGTTTAAAATACGTATAGAATGAAATCGGTGGCTTGCCTGCTATGGAAGTTTAGTCTTCAGTAGTGGGCAAGTACACGGTAAAGTTACTGCCTTTTCCAACTTCACTTTCAATGGTGAGTTCCCCATGGTGACGGTTTAGGATGTGGCGCACAATACATAGCCCAAGCCCTGTGCCACCAATCTTGCGTGAACGCGCCTTATCGACGCGATAAAAGCGCTCTGTTAAACGAGGAATATGTTCTTTCGCAATTCCTTCGCCTTCATCTTGGACGCTGACAAAAATTCTTCCCTGCTGCTCGGCACTATTTTCAGCCTCACCTTCTAGGAAGCCAACATTGACACGAATGGCAGTTTCTGCAAAGCCATATTTAGCGGCATTGGTAAGCAAGTTAAGGAATACTTGCGAAAGCTCATGAGAGTCACCCGTGACCAGTGGCAGGTTTTTCTCAATATTAAGCTTTACGGGCATTGACTTTTGTTCAGCTTGCCATTCAATTTTATGGGCAGCACTCTTTACCAGTGTGCCTATATCCACTTGTTCAGTTAGTGGTGCAGCTTCGTTCATTTCTACTTTAGAAAGTGATAGTAAATCCTGCACCAAGTGATTCATAAGAGCGGCCTGCTCTCCCATTAATGCAAGGAAGCGATCCAGTGTTTCCGGCTCATCTTTGCCACCATCTTGGAGTGTTTCCACAAAGCCGATGATGCTGGTAAGTGGTGTGCGGATTTCGTGGCTTGCATTGGCAACAAAGTCTTTAAGCATGCGTTTGGTTTGTTTGGCTTCGGTAATATCGGTCATCATCAGGACGATGGCAATTCCGCCCTCTGTTTCAACAGGAAAGCGTTGAATTTTGCAGCAAAATTCGCGCAGAACCAAGCGAGGAGAAAATTGAATGTCAATATCACAATTTTCACCAGTTTTAAGTACTTCCTTCACAGCAATAGTAAGTGGTTCATGCCGAATGGCTTTACTAAGATGCTGCCCAATAATACGTTTGCCAAGAACAGAAAGTGCGGCGTTATTCGTACGAATGATGCTTAAATCTTTGTTAAGCATAATGAGTGTATCTGGCAGTGTGTCTAACAATATTCGGCTTTCTGCAGCAGCGGACTCAAGAGCATTCTTGCGATTTGTCCATGATTCGTGCAGCGTTCTTACGCCGTCTGAGAGCTCGTCAACATTACTTAAGAAACTGAGCGAAGGTGCTTCTGCTCTACGGTCGAGGGCTAGTTTTTCAACATAATCGATCAGAGCAGAGAGATCTTTCTGATAAGGATAAGCAAAAAGAAGGGAGCCAATAAACACAACCCCCATGCCAGCAAGCCCTTGCATGAAGCTTAATTGACCATAAATTACCATGATAACGAGTACAATCATCGGTGTGACTGAAACAAGAATTGAGGCTTGCAGAAGACGTTTATAGTAGCGCTTTAAAGCCTCAGTACGATAGCGCTGGGCGCGGTTCTTTGTGGCAGAGGTTCGTTTCATAGTGCGTATTAGACCTTCTTGTTAGCGTCAATGGCGAAGCAAAGGTAACCAAGCGCCATAAAAAAGAAGACAAGGTTGTTGAGCGGAAATTCGGGTGCTATGGCCTTTAGCATTAAAACAGGAGTAAAGGAAATCGCCGCTAGCCTTTGGCAATCTTTGTAAGTTAGATGAAAAATATGACGATAGCGGGCAAAGGTAACACCAACAACTGCAAGTAAGGAGGTAATCGCCATGGCAATGAGAAGCATTAAAAGTGCTACAGGAAGTAAAACAAGAAGGCCTGCGATATTAACAACATGGATACCACGACGAATAGCTGCATCAAACAGTGCAATAATGTCAGACTTAGAAAGTTGTTGATAATCTAGAACGAGAGGCTCATTTTTGTCGTCAATGAAGAAGAGGGCTTCTTGCCTTAAAAAAGCAGCATAAACATCGTCGCTATTTTCAAATGACTGGTGGCCCATAGTGCTGCTGGTATCGAAGTGTAAAATGGGTTTGTCTGCCGCATTCAGCACTTGATAGGGCGATGGCCTATCAAGGCTTGCGATTCCATCTGCCAGTGTAAGCTTGGGGGTATTTTCTAGAATGGCAAATAGGCTATTCCACCAGTGGTCACCAAGCTGGATGTCATCAAAGTATAGTACAAAATTTAGCTTATTGTTAAGTGATAGAAAGAAACCATCTTTTGCAATCATCAAAGGAACAGCTGTAGTGCTCTCTGCGCCTTCTATTGTAGGGTCAATATAAACAAGGGCGCGCTCAGGAGAGAGGGGGTCGTAAATGGTTTCTTTTCCCTGTTGTTCGGATTGCAATTCTCCGTTTTGCACCTGAAGGGGCGGCAAAAGAGAGATAACCTCAAAGAGTCGATTTAGTTTTTGTGTTTCTGAAAAATTACCTTCGCCAAAGCTTAAGCGATAAAGTGAGGTACTATAAATCTTAGTATCGATTTTGTTGAGGTAGCTGTGCCACGCATAACCAACGGATGCGCTTGCTAGTATCATTAGCCCGGCTAGGTATAAAAAACCACGTCCTTTCCATTGTAAGGCCACATCGCGATAGAGCGATTTAGAGTAAAAAGAAAGGAAAATAGCTTGTAAAAATTGGAACGGAGTCACATTAACGTCTCTTGATCGGTTCAAATAGAGCATAAGACTAAAGCTATTTCGGCAAAAATGCAACGAGGTTCTATCGTTGCTACTTGGGTGAAGGTGCCATAATTTTGCCAGAAAAAAGTTGAAGCTAGAAGGCAATTAGGCTATACCCCTGCCATAGAGAATGATGCATACAAAGGGAGAGCGCTATGCTGGAAAAAAATCCTGCGGCAGCTGGTAAATCAGAAGCTTCACACAAAGAGATGGCGAATGCTATCCGCGCACTTGCTATGGATGCGGTTGAACGCGCAAACTCAGGCCATCCCGGCATGCCGATGGGTATGGCGGATGTGGCAACCGTGCTATTTCGTGACTTTTTAAAGTTTGATGCCTCGCATGCTAAATGGCCAGATCGTGATCGCTTCATTCTTTCTGCGGGACATGGCTCGATGCTAATGTATGCGCTGCTCTACCTTACCGGATATGAAGACATTACACTGGATGAAATTAAAAATTTCCGTCAAATGGGCGCAAAAACAGCAGGTCACCCAGAGTTTGGCATGGCAGAAGGTATTGAAACAACCACTGGTCCACTAGGGCAAGGGCTTGCAAACTCAGTAGGTTTTGCTTTGGCTGAGCAGATTCAGCAAGCGCGCTTTGGTAATGATTTGGTGGATCACTATACCTATGTCATCGCAGGCGATGGTTGCTTGATGGAAGGTATTTCGCAAGAGGCTATTTCTCTGGCGGGGCATTTACAGCTGAGTAAGTTAGTCGTATTGTTTGATGATAATGGCATTTCAATTGATGGGCCAACCAGCCTTAGTACGTCTGAAGATCACGTAGGGCGCTTTAAAGCCTGTGGTTGGGATGTGCAGGTGATAGATGGTCACAATGAAGTGGAAATTCGTGATGCGATTGCTGCAGCCAAAAAAACCAACACGCCATCACTGATTGCATGTAAAACGACGATTGCTTTTGGTGCGCCAACCAAAAAAGGAACGTCTGCCTCGCATGGTTCGCCACTGGGCAAGGATGAAATTGCCGGTGCGCGTGAAATTTTAGGCTGGAATGCAGCGCCTTTTGAAATTCCTAAGCCTATTCTTGATAGCTGGCGTGCTGTTGGTAAGAGGGGGGATGTTGAGCGTAAGGCTTGGCAAAAACGCCTGAATATCTCAAAGGATAAGGCTGAATTTGAACGCCTTGAAAAAGCGGCGCTTCCAAAGGATTTTGATGCCGGTGTGCAAGCACTCAAAAAACGCTTAGCAGAAGAAAAGCCCGGTTGGGCAACGCGTAAAGCTTCGGGTGAAGTGCTAGAGGCATTTGCAGCCATTGTGCCTGAATTGCTAGGCGGTAGTGCAGATTTAACGGGGTCAAACCTTACAAAGGCAAAAGCACAGCAGCCAATTACTAAGGATGATTTCTCGGGTCGTTATGTTTATTATGGCATCAGAGAGCATGCGATGGCAGCAGCTATGAATGGCTTAGCGCTGCATGGTGGCGTAATTCCTTATGGTGGAACATTCTTGGTTTTTACCGATTATTGTCGTCCCGCGATTCGTCTTTCTGCGCTTATGCAGCAGCGAGTGATTTATGTGATGACGCATGATTCTATCGGCCTTGGTGAAGATGGGCCAACCCACCAACCAATTGAACACCTTACGTCACTGCGTGCAATTCCGAATTTAAATGTATTCCGTCCTGCGGATGCAATGGAAACGGCCGAATGCTGGGAGTTGGCGTTAAAAAGCGAAAAAACTCCTTCGGTGCTGGCGCTAACCCGTCAGGGTGTGCCTGCATTGCGTACTGAATATGAAAAAGAAAATCGTTCAGCGCGTGGTGCTTATATTTTGGCTGACTGTGAAGGTGAAGCTGAGGTGTCACTGATTGCAACGGGCTCTGAAGTTTCGCTTGCGATGGAAGTGCGTGCAGCGTTACAAAAAGAAGGGTGCGCGGTGCAGGTGATTTCAATGCCATGTAGCCGTTTGTTTGATGTTCAGGATAAAGAATATAAAATGGCGCTTCTGTGTAATGATAGCTTAAAAGTGAGCATCGAAGCGGCCTCTACCTATGGTTGGGAGCGCTATACGGGGCTGCATGGGCTTTGTATCGGGATCGATTCTTTTGGTGAGTCTGCGCCGGCGGAAGAGCTTTACAAGCATTTTGGATTAACGGTGGATGCCATTTTGGCGAAAATTAAGCAAAAGCTGGAGAAATAGAAAAATGACAGTGCGTGTTGCTATTAATGGATTGGGGCGAATAGGGCGTTGCATCGTGCGTGCTGCACATGAGCTTAAAAAGCATAATATCGAGATTGTTGCGGTGAATGGCCCTGCAGATATTGATGGGCATGTGCATTTGCTGAAGTATGACTCGGTTCATGGTGTTTTTCCTCATGTAGAGAAAGTTAATGACACAACCATTAAAGTGGGCAACCAAGAAATAGCAGTGTCATGTGAATATGATCCTGAGAAGTTGCCGTGGAAAAAGCTGGGCATTGATATTGTGATGGAGTGCACCGGTAAATTTAAGAGCAAAGAAGATGGATTAAAGCACATTAAAGCAGGGGCGAAAAGGGTGATTATTTCTGCTCCTGGTGAGAATGTAGATGCAACCATTGTCTATGGTGTGAATAACGAAGTTCTTAAAAAAGAACATCAGGTCATTTCTATTGGGTCATGTACTACCAATTGCTTGGCTCCCGTGGCAAAAGTGCTGCATGATGGGTTGGGAATTGAGCGTGGATTTATGACAACCGTGCATGCGTACACTAATGACCAGAATTTAATGGACAACCGCCATAGTAACCTTCAGCGCGCTCGTTCTGCAGCGCTTTCTATGATTCCTTCCTCTACAGGTGCTGCAAAGGCAATAGGGGTGGTGTTGCCAGCGCTTGCAGGTAAATTGGATGGTACGGCTATTCGTGTGCCAACGCCGAATGTGTCGTTTGTAGATCTAACCTTTGTCTCGTCCAAGCCTACGGGAACTAGTGAGATCAACTCACTCATGGAAAAGGCAGCGAAAGGCAAAATGAAAGGTGTTTTAGATGTCGTAAAAGAGCCGTTGGTATCTATCGATTTTAATCACAACCCGCATAGCTCTAAATTTGATATGTTCGGAACAAAAGTGGTGGACGGAACGTTCTCTCGTGGTGCTTCGTGGTATGATA
>CAYGPX010000011.1:0-14511 GCA_964351935.1 uncultured Rickettsiales bacterium
GCGCTTGAAGGTGGTTCAGCTCAGCAAGGTTTTGCCGCTCCGGCTAATCAAGGCCCGCGAGAAGAGCGAGTGAAAATGTCTAAGCTACGTCAGATGATTGCTAAGCGTTTGAAAGAATCGCAAAACACTGCAGCGATGCTGACAACGTATAACGAAGTGGATATGACCAATCTATTGGCGCTTCGCAATCAATATAAAGATGCGTTTGAGAAAAAACATGGCACCAAGCTTGGCTTTATGTCTTTCTTCGTCAAAGCTGCGGTAACAGCGCTGCGTGAGATTCCGGAAGTGAATGCTCAGATTGACGGTGACGAAGTGATTTACAAAAACTTCTACGATATCGGTGTAGCGGTTGGCTCTCCTAATGGTTTGGTTGTGCCGGTGGTACGTGATTGCGATAAGCTTTCATTTGCTGGTGTTGAATCAGAAATCATGGGCTATGCGAAAAAAGCACGCGATGGCAAGTTAAGCCCGAAAGAGATGTCAGGCGGAACCTTCACCATTTCTAACGGTGGTGTATTTGGATCGCTTCTTTCTTCACCTATTATCAACCCTCCGCAATGTGCGATTTTGGGTATGCATAAAACACAAGAGCGCCCGATGGCGATCAATGGTAAAGTAGAAATCCGTCCGATGATGTATCTGGCACTTTCTTATGATCACCGTTTGATTGATGGTAAAGAAGCGGTAACCTTCCTTGTGCGCATTAAAGAGTGCATTGAAGATCCGCAACGTATTTTACTGGATATGTAATTTTTGGTTTTGCCCTGAGAAAAAGTTTCCTAACTTTTTCTCAGGGCACAGCTCAAGGCTGACGCGGCTTTCTAGCCGCGTTCTGCATTTTGATTAGAATAAGTTGAAGAAAACAAGTTGAAGAAAACTTGCTTCTTTGAGTAGCCCGAAGGGCTTAGGCTCATTGTGAGGTTAGCAAACCGAACAGGAGCGAGAACAAAATCCAAGGAGAAAACAAATGTCTGAACAGTCTTTTGATCTAGTTGTAATTGGTGGTGGCCCGGGTGGCTATGTTGCGGCAATTAAAGCTTCGCAACTAGGCATGAAAGTGGCGTGTGTTGAAAAGCGCGGCGCACTTGGCGGAACCTGTCTGAACGTAGGTTGTATTCCATCAAAAGCGCTGCTGAACGACTCGCATTTGTTTGAAGAAGCAGGCCATGGTTTTGAAAAGCGCGGCATTAAGATTAAAGGTCTTTCCGCTGATGTGAAAGCGATGCAAAAACATAAAGATGGGATTGTTGAAGGCCTGACTAAAGGCATTGAAGGCTTATTTGCTAAAAATAAAGTGACGTACTTTAAAGGTACAGGCACGATTGTCAGCAAAGGTCACGTTGCCGTGATTGATGACAAGGGAAACAAAACCCCTGTGAACACAAAAAATATCTTGATTGCAACCGGCTCAGAAGTGATGCCGTTGCCGGGTGTTGAAATTGATGGCAAGCGTATCATTACGTCTGACTATGCCATTCACCTAACCGAAGCACCCAAAGAGCTGGTGGTGATTGGTGCTGGCGTGATTGGCCTAGAGCTTGGCTCGGTCTGGCGTCGCTTGGGTTCTAAAGTAACCGTGATTGAATATTTAGATAAAGTGCTTCCGCCGATGGATGGTGAAGTATCCAAGCAATTCCAGAAATTGATGGAAAAGCAGGGCATCTCCTTCAAGCTGGGTGCTAAAGTGACCAAGGCAGAAGTGAAAGGCAAAGGCGTTGAGCTTACGGTTGAGCCAGCCAAAGGCGGCAAGGCTGAAATCATTAAAGCCGATACGGTGCTGGTAGCAATTGGTCGCCGTGCCTTTACTGGCAAACTTGGCGTAAAAGAAGCAGGCGTAAAAACCGATGATCGCGGTCGCATTGATGTGGATAGTCACTTCAAAACCAATGTGGATGGCATCTACGCTATTGGTGATGTGATAAAAGGCCCAATGCTTGCGCACAAGGCAGAAGAAGATGGCGTAGCGGTAGCTGAAATTTTGGCAGGCCAAGCAGGCCATGTGGATTATGATTTGCTGCCAAGCGTGGTTTATACCCACCCAGAAGTGGCGATGATTGGTAAAACCGAAGAGCAGCTAAAAGAAGCGGGCATTGCCTATAATAGTGGTAAATTCCCATTCATGGCCAACAGCCGTGCGCGTGCCAATGATGATACCGATGGCTTTGTGAAGATTTTGGCTGACAAGAAAACCGACCAAGTTCTAGGTGTTCACATTGTGGGCAATCAGGCTGGCACGCTGATTGGCGAAGCGGCGGTTGCGATGGCGTATAAAGCGTCATCGGAAGATATTGCGCGTATTTGTCACTCGCACCCTGATTTGAACGAAGCGATCAAAGAAGCGGCGATGGCGACGTATAACAAGCCGATTCATATGTAGAGTATAAAGGTCTTTTTTGGCGATTTTGGTGTCACCACCCGTCCTCGAATCCGCATGTATGTTTTATACACTTACGGTTCTGCAGGCGAACGGCTTCTACAAATCTCTCAAAAAAATCTCTTTATGCAAAGCACGATTTCCTAGGGTAGTTTTTATTATGCCCCCTGAGAAACTTTTCTAACTTTCGCGGGGGAATAGCTCAAGGCTGGCTCCGACTCCTGTCCTCGCTAGAGCGGGCGCGGTTAATAAACCGTGCGCCATTACCATAAAAGAATCAACTTCTTGGGTGTGTCTTTTGGTAAACTTCCATAAAGCGCTTGCTATCCACTTTGGTATAGCGCTCAGTGGTAGAAAGATTGGCATGCCCGAGCAATTCCTGAATGGTGCGTAAGTCGCCGCCGCCTTCTAGCAGATGAGTGGCAAAGCTGTGGCGTAGTGCGTGGGGAGAGGCGGTTTCCGGCAATCCTAAATAGCTTCTGACTTGTTGCATCAGTTTACGAAGCGTGCGGTCATTTAAGCGCTCGCCTTTTGCACCTAAAAATAGCGCCGTATCATCTGAAAAATGGTAAGGGCAAAGCTTAAAATAGTGCGTGAGTGCTTTTTGCACTTGCGGCAATACGGGCACTTCACGTTGTTTATTTCCTTTCCCTGTGATGCGAAGCGTGTCGCCTTTTGGGCGGTTACCATAATTAAGCGAGAGTGCTTCACTGCTTCGCAAACCACAACCATAAATCAGTGTGATAAGAGCTGTATCGCGTGCGCCAATCCATGCAGTAGAAGAAAGCTCGGCAGCTGCGGCCACAGCATCCATTGCTTGCGTGGTGTCCATCGCTTTTGGCACGCTTCTTGGTACTTTGGGCGTACGAAGTTCAAATACAGATGCATTTTGGATATCGTGATATTTATCAAGGTAACGAAAGAAATTACGAATAGTAGCCACGGCACGCGCACTTGATGCATGTGAAAGCTCGTTGCGCTGGCGACTTGCCAGCCAGCTACGCATATCTTTTATGGTAAGGGCTTTAAGATCGTTTAGGGAAAGAGTATGGCCAAGATAGTCGGCCAAAAAACCAAGAAATGAAAATAAATCGCTATGGTAGGCTTTTTGAGTATGTGCTGAGCAGCGCTTCACATCCCTAAGGTGAGACTGCCACGCTTTAATGTGCTTTAAAATATCGCTATGAAGAAGATGTGCAACCATGCGTGCATGTTAGCACGAGCAGTAAGAAAGGCGCTATCGTTTTTTAAGGTATTTTAGAAGCGGGAAGGGATGGAGTGACCGTCAATGCCAATAGTTTTTTGTTCTTTAAAAGCATTCCATTTTTGGCGGTCATGCAATTTTAATTCGCCGTTATGAGCACTTGCAACCATCGAATAGTCTTTTTCATCACCGTGATCCCATACCAAGAAAGCATCATCTGAACGCCTCATTAGCTTTGCATAAGAATTGTCTTTGGCAAGGTCCTGTGCCCCCAATCTGATTTTTTCAGGGCCAAAATAACTCCCCATTCTTTCTTGGTTATCAATGCTTGCTATCAACATTTCAGAATCACCGGTAACGGCAGCAGAATAAAGTTCATACCCCTCGCCTTTAATGCGCCCAAATCCTTTGATTTTCTCAATTTCACGGTCTGATTTTGGTAGGGTGTGAGAGTTGTGATAGTCTATGATGTTGTAGCCTAACATTTTTGCTGTATTAATCATGGTTTTGCAAATGGCGGATACTTCTCCGCCAACTACCGCGCCGGGGTAGGGATAGCCCTCATCAATCGCTTGGTGATATTCAGGAATATCGTAACGAACCTTTCGAAGATCGATAGTAATGGCGTGTTTATTATTTACGCGATCAAATGTTTTTTGAATTTCAGCAGGAACAGAGCTACTTCTATTCAATAGTGCATCAAAAAATCGTGGGCGGCCACTGTAGTGCGTGCCCGCAATTAGAAAGCGCTTTTTTTGTTGCCCTTTAGGCACTGGCGGAATAATTTTTCCGTCACGCAAAAAAGTTTTTTTGAAGATGCTTTCGTAAAGCTCTCTTCTATTTTCAAAGAAGTCGTCACCCTTGAGGTGAGTGAATTTTTGGAGAAGCTCAGCTTGGTCTTTAGGAGGAACAGAGTTTAGTAATCGCGATGTATCATATCCGCGGGCATTTGCAAGGCAAGACTCAACGACGTGATCAAGCACTAAGTCAAATTTATTCTCTTTTTTGCCCAAAAAAACCATGACACAATCCAAACTAAACATATTCAATTCAGGCGTTGGATATGCATTGTGCTTCCAATTTAGCCGTCGAACACAAAATATGCTTTATATTATATTCTCAGAATTTTAGCATAATTAGCAAAATACAGGTGCAAAAGATTATATTTGCAATGTTTTTGTAACAAAAAGCAATGCCATGTATTTCAAAGGCAGGAAGCCTTGCTGAGAATGGTGCCGCCGAGAAGAATTGAACTTCCGACCCCGTCATTACCAATGACGTGCTCTACCACTGAGCTACGGCGGCATTTGATATGCTTATGTCAATGCAGTAGATGCGCCAAAGCATGACAAAGCGGCGGAAACTTGCCACAGAACACATTTTTTCGCAAGTATTTCTTTTAAATCTACGATATTTTCTTCTATAAATAAGCTGATTGACCAAAAACTGGAATCTGCATAGACTGTGGCATATGAACAGAGACAACCATCCCGAAAATAAGATTGATCAGCCTTTGCAACGCTCGGATGCTAAAAAAACACCGCTTGCACAAGCCAAAGAGGCACGGCTAAAGCAGGCATTAAAACAAAACCTGCGGCGTCGTAAGCAAAAACAAACTCCTTCAAACAGTAAGCAGGACTAAGGCAGTGGGCATTCTTCAATTCATTTTGGATCTTATTTTTGGTCAGTTTAAGAAAGGGAAGAAGAAAAGTCGCCGTCAGAAAAAATTAGACAAGAAGGCATTTCTTCGTGCTAGAAATCGTCGACTGCATCGTATTTTTATGATGCGCGATAAAAGTCTGCAAGATAGAGAAAAGCCGCTTACCGTTGAAACGCTTATAAAGCGTTCTATTGAAAAGGGAAAAAAGCGATCCAAAATCAAGTGGCTGAAAAAAGTGCAGCATATTAGCCATACGGCCAGAGTAAAAGATTTGGAGCAGCGCAAGGATTCGTTGCGTGCCAGAGTGAAAGAAAAGCGTGAAAAAGCTGCTTCGCTATGGTTGGAAGTGGGGCATTAGCGTGTGTGCGCTGTGTCGATTGGCTTGTCAAGCGGATGATTTTCATTATGATACAAAGGCTAACTGCAAAGGAGTAGGATATTATGGGCATTATGCCGGATAGATGGATTCGTCAACAAGCGAATGAAAAAGGGATGATTGAACCTTTTGTAGAAAATCAAAAGCGCGAAGGATTGATATCCTATGGTGTTTCGTCTTATGGCTACGATGCTCGCGTATCGGATGAATTTAAGATTTTTACCAATGTAGACTCTGCAACGGTAGACCCAAAGAATTTTGACGCAAACGGTTTTGTTGATAGAAAAACGCCAGTCTGCGTTATTCCTCCTAACAGCTTTGCTTTGGCAAGAACGGTAGAATATTTCCGTATTCCGCGGGATGTTTTGGTGGTATGCGTTGGAAAATCTACCTATGCACGGTGTGGTATTATTGTGAATGTTACGCCCCTTGAGCCAGAGTGGGAAGGGCACGTGACGTTAGAATTTTCAAACACGACGCCACTTCCGGCTAAAATTTATGCCAACGAAGGTGCGTGCCAATTTCTGTTTTTAAAAGGTGAGGGAGCGTGTGAAGTTTCCTACGCTGATCGTGCCGGAAAATATATGAAACAACAGGGTGTTACCCTTCCAAGGATATAATAACTATGGATAGAATTCGCGTTGAAGGCGGTGTGCGCTTGCACGGATCGGTCACTGTGAGTGGCGCTAAAAATGCCGTCTTGCCGCTAATGGTAGCAAGTATGCTCTCAGACGAGCCGTTGTTGCTAAAAAACCTCCCACATTTGCTGGATATTACCACGATGGCACACCTGCTGGTGCATCATGGCGTGAAGATGGAGTTGGACGGGGTTTCTGGTCCGGTATCAAAAGGTGGTCGGATGGTTTCACTTCAGGGTGATGCGATTGATAACCTTGAAGCACCCTATGAAATTGTACGCAAAATGCGCGCGTCGGTATTGGTACTTGGGCCTCTGCTAGCACGCTTTGGTGAAGCAAAAGTGTCGCTGCCTGGCGGGTGTGCAATTGGCTCTCGCCCGATTGATCTGCATTTGCGAGCCTTAGAGCAAATGGGTGCGGTCATTAAGCTGGAAGAAGGCTATGTGCATGCCACTGTAAATGGGCGCTTGAAGGGTGCAGAAATTAATTTTGACAAAGTGTCTGTCGGTGCAACTGAAAACTTATTGATGGCGTCGGTTTTGGCGGAAGGCACAACGGTGCTAAAAAATGCCGCGAAAGAACCTGAGGTAAGCGATCTTGCAAGGTGCTTAGTGGCGATGGGTGCTGAAATTGATGGCATTGGCACGGCCACGCTCACCATTGTGGGTAAGAAAAAACTCCATGGCGCAGAATATCGCGTGATACCTGATCGCATTGAGGCGGGGACTTATATGATAGCCGCAGCCATCACGGGCGGCGAGATTGAAGTGCTGGATGTTTGCCCTGCCCATATGGAAGCAATGATAGAAAAGCTACTGCGAACCGGAGCTAGTGTTGATAAAACCGATCGAGGGATGGTAGTGCGTGGTATTGCCAGACCAAAATCGGTGGATATAACGACCAACCCTTACCCGAGCTTTCCAACAGATATGCAAGCGCAATTTATGGCGCTGGCATGTGTGGCGGATGGCGCTTCGGTTATCAATGAAACCATTTTTGAAAATCGCTTCATGCATGTTTCTGAGTTGCGTCGTATGGGTGCGGATATCACGGTAGATGGACATACGGCTGTGGTGCGTGGTGTTGAGAAGTTGAATGGTGCTGAAGTCATGGCAACCGATTTAAGGGCTTCGGTGTCACTCATTCTTGCGGCACTGGCGGCTGAGGGCGTCACCACCATTAACCGAGTCTATCATTTGGATCGTGGTTATGAGCGCATCGAAGAAAAGCTGAGTGCATGTGGCGCAAAAATAATGCGGCTAAAGGGATAGATGTTTGTCTCTCGTTGTGCCTAATACAAAAATCCGAAAAGGTTTGCCAAGGCACTTAAAAGCTAACGTTGCCCAAAAATAGCCGTGCCAACCCGCACATGCGTTGCGCCAAGGCTGATAGCCTGTTCAAAATCACCACTCATGCCCATGCTAAGAATCTTAATTTTATGCCGCCTTGCGAGACTATTAAGTAATGCGAAGTAGGGCGCGGGCGGTTCTTCCGCAGGGGGGATGCACATCAGCCCTGCTATCGGCAATCCTCTTTCGGCGCAGTAATCTAAAAGAGAGTTGAGCTCAGCAGGCATGACGCCCCCTTTTTGCGCTTCTTCTCCAATATTCACTTGCACATAAAAAGATGGTTGCTGCTTAAGTTTTGGCAAGTGCTTGATAATTTCATCTACCAGCTTGGGGCGATCAATTGTTTCAATAACATCAAACAGTTCAAGCGCTTGTTTTACCTTGTTGGTTTGTAGCGGGCCAATAAGATGGAGGCAAACTTGCGGGTGATGTGCTTTTAGCGGTGGCCATTTTTCATAAGCTTCTTGCACGCGGTTTTCACCAAAAACGAATTGACCGGCAGCGATTGCATCACTCAACGCTTCAGTAGGGTGAAATTTGCTAACAGCCACAAGCGTTATATCGCTAGTTTCGCGTTGCCATGTTGCTGCTGCTTTGTGGATGCGAGCATTCACGGCAAGCAGATTTTCTTTAATGGTGGTTTCGTTTGTATGTGTCATGGCAAAGATGCTAATGCAAAAGAACAAGAAATTCAATCTCCCTTATAGATAGGTCGCAATCAAAGAGACGAAGGCAAAAGAGGTGGTTTGTGCTTTTTTTGCAACAGTGGTGCAAAAATGCCGTAAGTAATAAGCGTGTCATTTAATTTTTGGTTGAACCGCTGAAGGGATAAGGCATAGATAGTACTCAACGACGCGGGTAGTCCGTGTTATTGGTTTTTTTATTTTAATTTGATTTTAGGGATAGGAACAATGAAAAAAGTTCTTCTTGCTACAACCGCGCTTAGCGTTTTCGCTGCCGGTTCGGCTTTTGCTGCTGGTCCAACTGTGACCATCGGTGGTTCTATTGACGCTCAAGTGGGCGTTGCTAGCCAAGATTCAGCTTACGAAGCTCCTACAGGTGCTGGTGATGCTGGTGCAACTCGTGATACACACTCACAAACTGACACCGAAATCCACGTAAAAGTGGATGGCCGTACCGATTCAGGTCTTGGCTATGGTGCGCACATCGAGCTTGAAGCTGATGTAAACCAAGATGATAACACATCTGCAAACAACAACGCTGAGCGTGGCTTCATTTATGTTGAGTCTGCTCTAGGTCGTGTTGAAGCTGGTGCTACCGGTTCTGCTTCTGAAGCTTTGAAAGTTGATGCTGGTACGCTTGCTCGTGCTACCGGTGGTATCAATGGCGATTTCTACGACTACATCGATCTTGATGGTAGCACTTCAAACGCTTCTGGCGCTGCTGCTGTTGATACGTTCTTGGTTTTACCTGAGTTGCCTACCGCTTCTTTCGTTGGTAACATCGATAACGATTCAATCAACCGTACCGAAACTTCTACAGCTAACAAAATCAGCTACTACTCTCCGCGTATTGCTGGTGTACAAGCTGGTGTAAGCTACACTCCTGATTTGCAAGAGCGTGGTACAGGCAATGGTTTCTCTGGTGCGAACGGCACAGCTGCTCAATCTATTGAAGACATCTGGAACGTTGGCTTGAACTACCAAGGTCAATACGACCAAGTTGGTATCGAAGCTTCTGCTACCGGTGAGTGGGGCGATTCTGAAGTTAATACACGTGATGACCTACGCGCTTACGCTCTTGGTTTGAACGTAAACTTCATGGGCGCTACTGTTGGTGGTTCTTGGGGTGATATCTCTGAGTTCGGTCAACTTAAGACATCAAACACAGATGCTGAGTACTGGACCCTTGGTGCTGCTTACGAGTTCGGCCCGTTTGCTGCTTCTGTAACATACCTTGAGTCTTCAGTTAACAATGGTGATGCTAGCACCGTTGATAAAGAATTCGACAACCTTGTAATTGGCGCTGACTACCAGTTGGCTCCAGGCCTAGTGCCATACGTAGAAGTTGCATTCTTTAACACGGATGACAACACTGCTGGTTCTGCAGACAACGATGGTAGCCTAGTGCTAGTTGGTACCGAACTTACCTTCTAATCTAGGTAGTTTGAGAATCAAACAAAGTTTACGAGAAGGGCGATGGCTAAGGCTGTCGCCCTTTTTTATGGGGCTTATTTTTGTTTGTTCTGTCGCCGTTTTTCTTCATAGAAAAAATTCCTCGTGACAAGAGCATCGTTTGCTATTATTTTCAGTCACATGAAAAAACAAAAGTACCTTTCCTTAGTGATATTAGCTCTGTTGGTGATGCCTGTTGGTATTTCTGGCTGTTCGGTGTTTTCTGAAGAGAACGTTGACTCAAAAAACTATCCCATTTCCAATAAAGATGCTCGACGCAGAGACCGCAACAACCACGGTAGCCTAACGGGTGATGGCCTCACTATTTTTGGTCAAAAAGATGACGAATCAGCCGGTGGTGCGGTAGGCTCTGGTATTGGCATTAACAGCTATTTATGGCGCGCAACGCTTGATACGCTGTCATTTATGCCACTGGCGCAGGCTGATCCTTTTGGTGGTGTAATTATCACCGACTGGTATCAAAACCCTGACGTTGAGAATGAGCAGTTTAAGCTGAATGTATTGATTTTAGATCAGCGCTTACGTACAAATGCGATAAAGCTTTCCGTATTTAAGCGTGTGCGCAGCAGTAATGGCGACTGGGTAGATGCTCCGGCAAACGAAACCGTAGCACGTGAGCTTGAAAATAAAATTCTTACCCGCGCGCGTGAGCTTCGCATTGCTAGCGGTAAATAGCAGTTGTCGGTTGCCTGTTTCTTGTTTCTAGTATAAAAGACTCCATATAAGGCTCAGTCGAAGGCTGATGCTTTTTCACGTCTTTCTAGCAACTCGCCAATTTGTGAATCGCAACTATGAACACTCCCCAATTTTCAAACTACAACGCTAAAGCAACTGAAAAACACTGGCAAAGCGTGTGGGAAAAGGCGCAAGCCTTCAAAGCAGAAACAAGTAGCGATAAGCCAAAATACTATGTGCTTGAAATGTTCCCTTATCCATCAGGCAACATCCATATGGGGCATTTGCGTAACTATACCATTGGTGATGTGGTGGCGCGGTTCAGGCGTGCGCAAGGCTTTAATGTGCTGCACCCTATGGGATGGGATGCTTTTGGTTTGCCGGCAGAAAATGCGGCGATTCAAAATAATGTACACCCCGCTAAATGGACATATAGCAATATAGATCACATGCGCAAGCAGTTGAAGTCTATCGGGCTTTCGTATGACTGGGATAGAGAATTTGCTACGTGCGATGCGGATTACTATCAACATGAGCAGGCGTTTTTCCTCGATTTTCTTGAAAAAGGCTTAGCCTATCAAAAAGAAGCTATCGTCAACTGGGATCCCGTAGATAACACCGTGCTTGCCAACGAGCAAGTGGTGGAAGGGCGTGGTTGGCGCTCAGGTGCGCTGGTGGAGCGCAGAAAATTACGTCAATGGTTCTTGCGTACCACAAAGTTTTCAGATGAGCTGTTAGAAGGGCTTAGCGCACTTGAAAACTGGCCTGAAAAAGTACGCCTAATGCAGGAAAAATGGATTGGAAAATCGGAAGGACTTAAAATTTTCTTCCAAGTGAAAGGCAGAGATGAGCGTTTAGAGGTTTACACTACCCGACCGGACACAATTTTTGGTGCATCGTTCTGTGCTATTTCGCCTGCGCATCCGCTTGCTGCAGAGTTGGCTGAAAATAATCCCAAGCTTTCTGCATTTATTGACGAATGTAACCAGATGGGTGTGGCGGAAGAAATCATTGAAAAAGCTGAGAAAAAAGGCGTTGATACAGGGCTAAAAATTCAGCACCCATTTGAGGCGCGAGAGTTGCCGCTTTATGTCGCCAACTTTGTGTTAATGGAATATGGCTCAGGCGCTGTTTTTGCCTGTCCGGCACATGATCAGCGCGATTTAGATTTTGCGCGCAAATATAGCCTTCCTGTCACACCAGTGGTGTGCCCAAAAGAGCAAGATGCTGCAAGCTTTACCATTGAAAACGAAGCCTACACGGGCGACGGTACATTGATTAACTCCGAGTTTTTAAATGGCCTTACACCAGACGATGCCAAGAAAGAGGTGGCAAAGCGTCTTTCAGCACAGGGTGTTGGTGAAGTGACCACAAATTATCGTTTGCGTGATTGGGGTATCTCGCGTCAGCGCTATTGGGGCTGTCCTATTCCTATCATTTATTGTGATGCTTGTGGTGTGGTACCAGTGCCTAAAGAGCAGTTGCCTGTTACACTGCCTGAAGATGTTTCGTTCGATACGCCCGGAAATCCACTTGATAGGCATCCAACATGGAAGCACGTTGATTGCCCTGAATGCGGCAAAAAAGCCACGCGCGAAACCGATACATTTGACACATTCTTTGAGTCTTCGTGGTATTATGCGCGCTTTTGCTCAGATAAAAACAGTGATGGCTTGGTCGCAAAAGATTGCGATTACTGGTTGCCGGTAGATCAATATATTGGTGGCATTGAGCATGCGGTGCTTCACCTTTTATACGCACGCTTTTTTACCTTAGCACTTAAAGAGTGTGGTTATTTGAATGCTGAGCATCCATTTAAAGGGTTGTTGACGCAAGGTATGGTGTGCCATGAAACCTATCAGAATGAGCAGGGCAAATGGCTCTTTCCTGAAGAGGTGCAAAAGCATAAAGATGGGACGGCTACGCATTTGAAAACAGGCGATCCGGTGAATCTTGGCCGTGTTGAGAAAATGAGTAAATCTAAAAAGAACGTGGTAGACCCTGCGGGTATTATTGAAGCCTATGGAGCTGATACGGCGCGTTTGTTTATGCTTTCAGATAGCCCGCCAGAGCGCGACCTTGAGTGGAGTGACTCAGGCGTGGAGGGTGCGTGGAGGTATATCGGGCGTCTATGGCGTATGGCGCAGCAGTTTGAGCATGATGCCAAAGGGAGGCGTTTTGCGCTACTTGCAAAACCTGAAGGCAAATTGCTAGCACTTAAAAAGCAAATTCACAAAACAGTGGATGCGGTTACACAAGATTTAGAGCAGTTCCACTTGAATAAAGCAGTGGCGCGTATTCGCGAATTGAGCAATGCCCTTTCGCCACTAAAAAACAGTGAAGATGAATTGTCGATCATGCAAGAAGGCTTGCATGTTTTGGCCGTGATGCTGCAGCCGATGATACCGCATGTAAGTGAAGCCATGTGGAAGAGGCTGGGGCAGAAAGATTCCGTTCAGAACGCGCCATGGCCAAAAGCCGATAAAGCCTTCTTACAGGATGATGTGGTGACTATTGCGGTGCAGGTAAATGGAAAACTTCGTGCAACCATTGAAATTGCTAAGGATGCGCCCAAAGAAGATGCTGAGAAATTAGCGCTTTCGCTAGCGGCGGTGCAATCTGCGCTTGAGGGAATGCAGTTGCGTAAAGTGATTGTGGTGGGAAATCGTATTGTAAATGTGGTAGGGGGATGAATATAGTACTTTTAGCGTGTGCTATGATTATGTTGCTATCGCTTTCTGCTTGCGGGTTTCGCCCTCTTTATGCAACCACAGGCGAAAGCGGACAGTTGAAAAGCCAATTACAGTCAATTGAGCTTGCGTATGAAAGCGCGCCGACCAATCAATCAATTGCGCGAGCATTTAAGCGTTTAGTCTCTCCTGAAGGCAAAACAAAGAGCCCTCGCTATCTTCTTAACTTAAATTCTGAAGCATCGCACGGAGCGTTGGCAATTCAGCTTGACCAAGAAGTAACGCGCTATAAAACGACGGTAAGTCTTTCCTATAGTCTGGTTGATAAACTTACGGGCGAGCTATTGCGTGAGGGAAGCATCTCGCGTCAGGGCGGCTATGATGTTGTAGAATCGGAATATGCAGAGCATGTTTCGCGAAAGGATACGGAACGCAGAGTAGCGCGCGAGCTGGCAGAAGACTTGAAGCTGGATGTCATTTCAGCGTTGCTGCCCTAAATTGGTGGCGGTTGCTTTTAAGTGGCGTTTAACACATGAAAAAGGGGAGCAAAATTTGGCTCCCCTTTTATCGTCTATTGGCTATTATGGCTACTTTCTCGTAAAACAGCGAACCGCATTCCCCGGTGCCTGATATTCCATTTCATTAAAACATAAGGTTCGTGCTATCGAAATACCTCGTCCATTTGGGTCGGTGGCGCGTGAAAAAGAAGCGTGCATATAATCGTCCCAATTAAAGCCTTTGCCTTGGTCGTAAATGAAGAACTCTACACCATCCTCCTTGCGAGCAAAGGTGATGCTTGCGTAGATATTAGCATTTTCAGGCGCAGAAAGACGGGCTTGAATTTCTTGCTTCCATTGATGATTCTGAATTAATGTTTTCTTTTCGTCGTAAGTAATGCCTAAATTTCCATGCTCCACGGCATTTGCCATTAACTCGTAGAGGCCATAGACCACTTTTTGTGGTATTGGGCAGGCATGTGCCAAAAAAGATGAAAGGCTTTTTGCCTCATCCAGTGTACGAAATCGGAAGACACTTTTATCCATTAAACCAAGAGATAGCCCTGTTTCGCCAGCCTTGCTAACAAGTTGCCGCTTGTTTCTTGCATCGTCAATCGCACTTTGCACGATGGCTAGTAGTGTAATCTTACTAAAAGGCTTGGTGAGATAGTAAAATACACCCGCATCGATACCCTCTTTTATCTGCTCAGGCGCCGCTTCTGCTGTTTGCATGATTACGGGTATTTGTTTAAGTGCTTTATTTCCTTGAATATGCTTTAGCACTTCCATCCCGTGCATTACCGGCATCATTCGATCCAGTAAAATAAAGTCAAAATGTTCATCTTTTGTAAGGATGTCTAAAGCAATCTCGCCAATCTCGCAGACAACA
>CAYGPX010000012.1:0-14410 GCA_964351935.1 uncultured Rickettsiales bacterium
CTACTGTAAAATGGTAACAAAGCTGCTGTAATTAATGCAACGCGGATAAGACGAAAAAAAGACCTCATAATACTCTCCCAGAGATGGTTTTTTCGTACTCTAATCATGCTAGGGTGTTTTTGCAAGCGGTCTTATTAGAAGAAGTGTTTTAAGTGAATAGAAATAAGCTTAAAATAACTTGACGCATAGTAGTGCTATCGCTTATTAGTTTAAGGTGGCTTTCAAGTAGATTTCCTTTTTTGCAAGAATAAAAATCTCGTATCCTTTTGGAGTTCAACGCGTGCATATATTCAAGTTTACTGTTACATCGTTATTGGCGCTAACCATGCTGGTTTTGTTGTCTTCTTCCCCATCCCATGCGGGAGATGTAATAAGTATTAGCGTGGGTAAAAATCAAGCAGAGCTGATTACTTTGCCACAAGATATGACAAGAGTTGTGATTGCCGATCGCAAAGTTGCCGGTGTTGTAAAGCATAGCGCACGTAAAGTTTCTATCATCGGGCATGATTTAGGTAGTACCGATATTCGTTTTATGAATGGTAACCGTATCGCACGCCAAGTGAACGTGACGGTGACGCATGATTTTCCATCTATTCGTAAAACGCTACAAGAATTATTCCCTAATGAAACAGTGGGCATAGCGCCTGTACAAGATGCGGTGGCGCTTACCGGTGTGGTATCAAATGCGGAAGCGGCGCGCAATATTGTCAATGTTGTTGAAAAAATGATTGGGCATGATAGCGAAGTAGAAAATCTTGGTAATAAAGGTGTTATCAACTTGATGAAACTGCGTGAAGGTCAGCAAGTAATGTTGCGTGTGCAGGTGGGTGAAATTCGCCGTGATGCAGTGAAAAATATGGGGCTTGGTGCGCATGCGGTGCTGACACAAGGCAATGCCGTGTTAGGTGCGCTTGAAAAAGACTCACTTTTTAAAGTGCTAGCTGAGCCGAACCTCGTTGCTATTTCCGGTGAAACAGCTGATTTCTTAGCTGGTGGAGAAATTCCTCTTCCAGTGCCGCAAGGCGATGGAACGATGTCGGTAGCATATAAGCCTTTTGGTGTGGGCGTAAAATATACTCCATTTGTGCTAAGCAATAAGCGAATTCGTTTGGTAGTAGAGTCAGAAGTATCTGAGTTGGGTGATCGCGTGCCGATGGTTGCAAACACTTATTCAATTCCTTCTATTTCAACGCGCCGTGCCAAAACAACGGTTGAGCTAGCTCCGGGCGAAAGCTTTATGATTGCAGGCTTAATGAGCGATAATCATAAAAGTAATATTAGTGAAGTGCCTGGTTTAGCGAGTATTCCAGTATTAAGCGCGCTATTTCGTAGTGTAGAATTTCAGCGCAATGAAACCGAGTTAGTGATTGCGGTAACGCCTTATTTGGTTGATCCGATAGAGCATAAAGATTTGTCATTACCAACCGATAATTTCCGCGTTCCAAGCACTGTTGGCATGTTCTTTTTCGGAGAGCTTGGTGCTGCTAATGACGATGCGCCTGTGCCCTTGAAAGAACAAGGGCTTGAAGGTAGCGTTGGATATATGTTAGATTAATTGTAACGTCATTTTAAAGAGAGCATATTGCTATGAAACTATCACTCATTCCATTGCTTGCTGCTGTGACGTTAGGGCTTAGCGCTTGCACAGGCACCTATCTTTCAGATGAGGCGTTTGCTCCTAAAGGTCAACCGGAATCGCTCCTTAGCGCATCTGCTGAGAAAGTTAAGTTTTCTATTGAAGGTGAAACGTCGCTTGAAGCGATATCTAACTGGATTGAAGCCGATAGCCCAACGCGTGCCGAACTTTCATGCGATAGTGATGAGAGAGGGGCGTGTGCAAATGCACGTTCCGTACTTTCTATGCAAAATATTCCTGTTGATTTAGTTGCAGGGCAAGGCGATCAGGTTGTGTTGGTGTATGAGCGTGTAGTAGCGCGTCCTTGTAAGGCGCAATTTATAAGTAATCACCAAAACCCATTTAATTTGAATCACCCATCTTTTGGCTGTGCTACGGCGATGAATTCAGTACAAATGGTTGAGGATTACCGTCAATTTACAAGTCCTGCTGTGAGTGATCCACAGGATGCTGAAATGGCAGTACGTAATATACGTCGTTATCAAGGAATTAATGATCCGTACTATCCTTACTAAAGGATGAGTGCAGGGAGAGGATTGGAATAAGAACTGAGAAATTACCAACCCCTTTAAAGGAGCCTTCCCATGGATGCAAAAACTCTTTTAATCCTTTTGGATGAATACGACAACGCTTGGAAAGACTTGCAGGAGCGTAATGTTTCCTCGCTTTCTCCTTCAGAGCTTTCCCGTTATAACAATGAGGGATTCCGTCCACTTTTCCTTCGTGCTGCTGATATTTCTTTTAAAATTATCGAAAACTATCAGCTGGTAATGGGAACACACATGATTCCTACCACCACCCGTAAAGATAATAAGTTGGACACAGAAGCAATTCGCTCTGAGTTAGCGGCATTATCTGAAAAGAACCTAGCCGATGCTTAAATGCAGCTTAGTCTGCTAACGCTTTCGAGCGATTGCACGCTGCTTTGGTGGTGCGCTTAATAAGCTCAGGAAGATCGGCCATTAACACATTCAGGCCAGCTTCAGTAGTGCCTTTGGGGCTGGTGACTTGTTCGCGCAGCTCGCCAGCGGTCTTATCGGATGCAAGTGCCATTTCAGCACTGCCGCCAATGGTGGAATAGGCTAACGCTTTGCTCATCTCAGCTGGTAAGCCAAGTGAAAGCGCTGCTTGTTCTAATGCTTCAAAGAAGTGAAATACATAAGCAGGGCCACTGCCAGAAACGGCGGTTACAGCATCCATTTGCGCTTCTTGCTCAAGCCAGAAAGCCTGACCAACTGAAGCAAAAAGTTTCTCGGTTGCCTGTTTTTGTTTTTCACTTACATTATGATTGGCATAAAGTGCTGTCACACCTTTATTAACTAGCGCAGGTAAGTTTGGCATCACGCGTACGATAGGGAAATCACTCCCTAAATGTTCTTCAAAGAAACTAATGGTTTTTCCGGCGGCAATAGAAATAAATAATGTGTTTTTTCCGCAGCGTTTACGATATTCAGGCAGCACTTTTTGCATTACTTGTGGCTTAACCGAAAGCTGTACAATATCAAAATGATAGTCACTAGGAAGCTTATCCATGGTGTCGATAACATTCACCTGATACTCTTTTTTTAGCAGTGTGGCCATATCTGTATTTGGCTCAATAATGGTAATGGACTCTTTCGCACGTCCTTTGCTGATATATCCACCAAGCAGGGCGCTACCCATTTTTCCACATCCAACAAGTAACAAATTTTCTGTCATTATACGTTGCCCTTTTTCTTTGACTTAGGTGTTTCCAATGCCTCTAAGCGCGCTTTGAGTGCTTCGTTTTCTGCACGTGCCTTTGAGGCCATATCACGCACTACTTCAAACTCTTCACGCGTGACCATATCGCTTTTTGCAAGCAGTTCTTTCACATATTCTTTCACGCTATTATCAAATTTTTCGCGCATGTCAGAAGCAGAAGCAAAGCCTTGCTGCATAAAGTTTCCGGCAATTTTGCTCATATCTTCGAAAAATGATGGATCTTTTGGCATGATGTCCTTCCTTTTAGTGTGTAGCAATACTATAACAGATGCATTCACATCTACAAGGGAAGTACTCATGTTTTTAACCTATCCAGAGATTGATCCGGTGTTATTTGCTATTGGACCCTTTGCCATTCGCTGGTATTCGCTTGCCTATGTGGTGGGTATTGTGGGTGGTGCATTCTATGCGGATTATTTAAATAAACAATCTCCTTCGTTCGTACAATTTAAAGCATTTGATGATTTGATGGTGTGGGCAATTGCTGGCATTATATTGGGTGGGCGCATAGGCTATGTAGTGTTTTATAATGCAGAGTTTTATATACAGCACCCGTTTGAGGCACTCAAAATATGGCAAGGCGGTATGTCATTTCATGGTGGCTTGATGGGCGTGATAGTAGCGGTGTATTTATTTTCTAGAAAACGTGAAGTGCCTTTTCTGGCGGTGACAGATTTATGTGCAGCAGCAGCACCTATTGGTTTAGCGCTGGGTCGAATTGCAAACTTCATCAATGGTGAGCTTTATGGACGTGTTACAGATGCGGCTATTGGTATGGTGTTTCCGCATGGAGGTGCATTGCCGCGTCATCCAAGTCAGCTTTACGAAGCAGCACTCGAGGGTATTGTGTTGTTTGTGATACTCTATATCGCGGTAAAAAAAGGTGCGCGACACTTTGCTGGCATGCTTTCAGGATTATTCTTGATTGGCTATGCGATGGCGAGGATGACTGTGGAATATTTCCGCGAACCCGATGCACAGCTGGGGTTTATTATAGGTGAATTCATTACCATGGGACAGCTTCTTTCATTGCCGATGGTGTTGCTTGGTGTTTACTTAATAGCTCGTTCTAAAAAGCATCGGTTATGAATTTAAAAAATTACCTTAAAAGGCAAATACAGCAGCAAGGGCCAATTAGTGTTGCTGAGTTTATGCAGCTGGCTTTAATGCATCCTGAGTATGGCTATTATCAGAAGCAACAGCCTTTTGGTAAACAAGGTGATTTTATAACAGCTCCTGAAATTAGCCAATTGTTTGGCGAGATGGTTGCCGTGTGGGTGGCTGCTATGTGGCAACAAATGGGTTGCCCTAAAGATTGGCAACTAGTGGAGCTAGGGCCTGGGCGCGGTGTATTGATGCAGGATATTTTACGGGCTACCAAACACATAGAAGGTTTCCATGCCTGCCTTTCTATTGTTATGGTGGAGCAAAGTTCCGCTCTGCAGAAAGTACAGAAAGATAGGTTGATTCCGATTCATAATAAAATAGAGTGGCATGAAACAATAGATAGGCTTTTGCCAAAACCTACACTTATTGTGGCAAATGAATTTTTTGATGCCTTGCCGATTTACCAATATGTGAAAGCAAATGGTGCAGTGCACGAAAGAGTGATTGGGTTGGAAAATGATGCACTTTGCTTCACGTTAGGTGCAAAAGGTGTAAATACACAAGCAGTGATAGAAATTGCAGCCCATGAAAGTGACGGAAAAGTTATAGAGGCTTCGCCTGCTTCTGTACATATTGTAGAACAGTTAGCTGCACATACTACAGTACATGGAGGTGCGGCGTTGTTGATCGACTATGGCTATGAAATGCCGGCATGCGGTGATACATTACAAGCGGTGAAAGCGCATCAATATCACCCAATTTTAGAAGATGTTGGCGAGGCAGATATTACGGCACATGTAAATTTTACTGCTCTTGCAGAAGCTGCAAAACAGGGCGGCTCAAAAGAACAAAAGATTATGACCCAAGAGGAATTTTTAAAACAAATGGGAATAGAGTTGCGTGCTAGATTACTTCAAAGTAAAGCAACGCAGGAACAAAAAAAAGTAATAGAAGAGAGCTTAACGCGACTTGTTTCTCCAGAAGAAATGGGGACGCTGTTTAAGGTGCTGATGATTATTTAAAGAAGCAAATTGATAGAGGTTTAAGCATGAAAATACTATCCAATACCGCAAACGGTTCAAGCGAGTTTCCAAAATTTCTAACGTGTGATGCAATCCCTAAACTAGCAAAAATACGGTATGGTTTTTTTACAAATCGTGGGGGAGTAAGCTCTGGCCCATATGCTTCACTTAATGTAGGGCCTGGTTCAAATGATGTGCCGGAAAATGTAATTGAAAATCGCCGCCGTGCAATGCAATGCTTTGCCAATAAAAATGAGAATGATTTATGCACTTTATATCAAGTGCATGGCAACCATGTCGTGAAAGTAACAGCGCCTTTTCAGCAAGGTGAGCGGCCTGAAGGGGATGCAATGGTTACAAATCAGGAAGGTGTTGTGCTAGGTATTTTAACCGCTGATTGTGGGCCAATATTATTTGCAGACGAGAAGGAAAAAGTGATTGGTGCTGCACATGCAGGATGGAAAGGAGCTGCCTATGGTGTGCTTGAAAACACTATTGAAGCAATGGAGGAGTTGGGCGCAGTACGAAGCAATATTACTGCATTTATTGGGCCATGTATTCACCAGAGTTCCTATGAAGTGGGGGAAGAATTTTATCAAAATTTCATAAATCTTTCTAAGGAAAATGACACGTTCTTTGTGCCATCTGCAAAAAGAGACGAGCATTATCAGTTCGATTTGCCGAATTTTATTGATACAAGATTACGTATGCAAAAACTAAAACACATAGAGCAACTAAAGTTAGATACCTGTGCAGAAAAAGAGAGGTTTTTCAGCTACCGACGTCAAACGTTGTTAGGTATAAAAGAATATGGTCGTGGCTTAAGTGTAATTATGATTGAAGAATAATTGCACTTAAAGCATATATTTTTAATAATTGTTATCATTTAATGCTTGACGCAAAGCTTCTTGTATACTAATAATCATTATCATAAATTCTATGCGAGTGAAATAACACTTGTTCTATAGAAACCCTAACTTTACTACTCTCTCTCAGAGGGAGCCTTGTCCCAGGCTCCCTCTTTCTTATTTAAATCGGTTTAAGAAAGAAAGCCATCCAGCTGCGGGTGCATAATGTAAGCTAAGGAGTATTCGCTTAATGGTATGTCTAAACCAACCATAATTACTATAACTACGTATACGAGTGGAGACATAAGCGCCGATAGGGTGCAATGAAATATTTTGTTTAAGTGCGTTAGCGCAAAAAAAGAAATCTTCTTCATTAGTGGGAGTGATGGAAAATCCTCCAATGCGATTGAAGTTGCTTGCTGCAATGCACAATCCTTGCTGGCCTATGGCAATACGACAAAAGCGTGAGCGAATAAATGCACCAAACTTATTGATAGAAAAATAGAAGGGCTGGTTAGGATATTCTAAATCGGCATAGAGTAGCGAGCTTGGATGTGTTTTTAATTTCTTAAGCAATGCGTGAACACAGTTCTTTGATAAACGAGTATCGGCATGCAAAAACCATAAATACTCATGCGTCGCACGTTTTGCCCCTGCATTCATAAGGTGTGCTCTGCCAGGATGAGCAATTTCCCACTCAACTTTTTTATGCTTAAGTTTTGCTAGCGTTGGGGCGTGGCGCATTCCGCTATATTGGCGAATAGTAGAAAAGATAATTTCTGTTCCGGAAGGAAGATCAACCAAATCCTGTACTAAATCTACCCATGCATGCTCACCGGGGCCAATTGGAATAATAACAGAAAGTGAAGGTGCGTGCATTGTGGAAATATCATACATAATATTGAAGTGCCACTATAAACCTAATACGTCTTAAAGGAAAGAAATCCTTGCTAAGTTATTAGTATATCCTAGACGCACGCAATACAAAGATACAATCCAAAGTAGAAAAAGAAATAAGATATTGACCTTTGGTTGTATCCTGTGCTACTTACAACTATAGGTAGTTAGTTGTATCGAATGATGGACAGGCAGGCCATGGTGCAAAAAGATAAAATAAGCAAAAAAACAAAGCCGAATACGAAAGTAAGAAATTTACTTAAGATTTCGGATTCTTCCATATTAGATATTAGTGAGGCTAATTCCTTAAGAGATAAGCTTATACATTCTATAGAAGGGGCGGATGAAATTACGATTGACGCAACAGGCGTTGAAAGAATTACTAGCCCCTGCATACAGGTGTTGCTAGCGGCTGCCCATCATTTGCACAAAAGAAGAGGTCATTTTCACCTGCTGCCATCACAACCTATAAGAGAAACAATGTGCTTGTTGGGGTTAGAAAAAACACTAAGTGAGTGGAGTGAGAGAGTATGAGTAAGTTGGCGCTAACAGTAGATGATTCCAAAACAATACGTGAAATGGTTTCTTATACTTTGAAGGAATCAGGCTTTGAGGTGTTGGAGGCTGAAGATGGTGTGCAAGCACTTGCTGTGCTGGGTGAGCAGAAGGTGAGTGTAATTATTACGGATTTAAATATGCCAAATATGAATGGCATTGAACTCATAAGGCAGCTGCGTGCCAAACCACAGCATCAATTTGTTCCTATTCTTATGCTCACAACAGAATCAGATGATGCAAAAAAGCAGGAAGGCAAAACCGCAGGTGCAACAGGATGGATTGTAAAGCCATTTAATCCTGACAGGCTTTTACAAGTTATTTCTAAAGTGTGTCCGGAGGCTTAAGAGTATGAGCAATGATCAAATGGATCGTTTTAAAAATACTTACATTAGCGAATGTTACGAGCTACTTGAAGACATGGAGCAGCTGCTATTGGGTCTTGATGAATCATCGATCGATTTAGAAAAAGTGAATGCAATTTTTCGCTGTGCACATTCTATCAAAGGTGGAGCAGGAGGGTTTGGTTATAAACGACTTTCACAAGTAACGCATGTGCTGGAAACATTGCTTGATATAATGCGTGAAGGAAAAGCAAGCGTAACACAGGCGATGATTGATACGCTATTGGCTTCAGCAGATATTTTAAAGAGGCTTGTAAAGGCAGCGCAAAATGATGAAACTCCCGATGATGAATTTGGGCAAGATGTAGTGATTCAATTAGAGGAACTTGTGCTTGAACAAGTACACTCTGGAAAGCTGCATCCATCAGCTGGAGAAGATTCCAGCACAGCAGATATCGTGGAAGCGGAAGCAGATGAAATAAGCATTTATGATATTAGCTTCATTCCTGAACTAGAGTTATTTCGTACAGGAAACGAGCCTTTGATGATTCTACGCGAATTGTCAAAACTTGGGAAAATAGAAGTCAAAACAGATGTTACACAATTGCCAGATCTCACCGAGATGGATACTCATGCGAGTTATCTTTCGTGGCATATCTCACTCGAGTCTGAAAACCAGAAGCATCCATTCATGAAGTATTCGAGTTTGTAGAGGATGTATGTGAATATAGCATCGAGAAAATTGGCGCTATCATAAAAGATGCTAAGCCTAAAAAAGCAAATGAGCCATCGGCATTAAAATCGATTGAACCTCGAAAAGAAAGTAGCGAGAAGGTTGAAGAAAATAACAACTCCAATGTAGGTGTTAGCACCATACGCGTTGATATTGAGAAAGTTGATCGGCTAGTAAATCTGGTTGGTGAGTTAGTGATCACGCAGTCGATGTTGATGGCACAAACGCGCGATATGCCAGTGGAGACTTATCCGCTTTTGCTGGAAGGCGTAGAAGAATTAGCCCAGCATACAAGAGAATTACAAGAAGCGGTAATGTCGGTAAGAATGCAGCAGGTGAAATCAGTTTTCTCGCGTATGCCGCGCATTGTAAGAGATCTTTCACGCAAGTTAGAAAAAGATATTACATTAAAAATGAGTGGCGAAAATACAGAGGTAGATAAAACAGTTATCGAGCAACTAGCAGACCCACTCACACACATGATTCGAAACTCTGTCGATCATGGCATCGGAACACCACAGCAACGCATAGAAGAGGGTAAGAAAGCGCAAGGAGAAATTTTGATTTGAGCAGAACATCGTGGAGGCAGAATTATTATTTCAGTGTCTGATAATGGCAATGGTATTAACCGTGAGAAAGTGCTCGTAAAGGCAAAAGAAAAGAACATCGTTTCAGCCGACCAAGATTTAAGTGATGAAGAAATTGATAGGCTAATTTTCGCTGCTGGATTTTCTACTGCTGAAGTTGTATCCGACGTTTCTGGTCGTGGAGTTGGCATGGATGTTGTGCGACGAAATATTGAGTTGCTAGGCGGTGTTGTGAATGTAAAGAACATGCCTGGTGAGGGTGCTAAATTTACAATTTCATTACCACTAACACTTGCAATATTAGATGGAATGATTGTGCGAATTGGTAGTGAGCATTACATTATTCCTATCAGTAGTATCATCGAAACATTGAGACCATCAAGCACTCAGATTCGTAGAGTTGCTGAAGATAATGATATGATCAATGTTCGTGGAGAGTATCTCTCTTTGTATTATTTATATGAATTATTCCATATTGAAGATGCAGAAAGGAATCCGCTAAATGCACTTGTAGTCATTGTAGAAAATGGCCTGAATCGTTACGGAGTAATGGTGGATGAGTTAATAGGTCAACAGCAAGTGGTGATTAAAAGTTTAGAACAAAATGCAGAGTCAACGGTTGGAATTTCTGGAGCTACGATACTAGGTGATGGCAAGGTTTCGCTTATTATTGATGTTACAGCAATTGAAAATATCGAATTAGAAAATAATAAAAAAGCACATCAAGTAGCGCTTCTAGATGGTGTGCTTGCTTGAGGGAGCAGCAAGGTCAGAATGAAGGAAAGCAAAAAAATATAAATGATGAAGGAGCGGGATCTACTTCTTCTCAAAGTCAGCTTCTTACATTTACACTAGGTGAAGAAGAGTATGGCGTTAACATAATGTGCGTGAAAGAAATTAGGGCTTGGAATGATACTACCCGTCTTCCTAATGCAATCCGATATATGCGTGGTGTCATTAATCTTAGGGGATTAGTGGTTCCTATTTTTGATCTCAGGCTGCGCTTTGGCCTAGAAAAAACGAATGCTACAAGCAAGAATGCAGTCATTATTGTTAAGCTTGGAAATCGTACCATTGGAGTGTTGGTGGACACAGTCTCTGATATTCTTAACATCAATGAAGATGAAATTAGGAATGCCCCCACAATGGATGTGGGCGTGGATAGTGAGTTTGTTGCTGGTCTTGTTTCAAGAGAAGAGCGAATGGTGGTGGTGCTGGAAATCGAAAAAATGTTTGAGCGATCTGCACACCAAAAGACCGAAGAAATTATTTCACATGATAGTAATAAAAAGAGGAAGCCATGAAACATATATTCTCATTTACCACGTTGCATAAAGTTATTGGTGCTCTGCTTATTACATTTCTAATGATAGGTTCTGCCGCTTTATATAAAGCGCATATTGTTGAAAAACTACACATCGCTGCGCAACATGAAGTTGAAATGTTAAAAGGCTTAGTTGATACGTCCTCATTTTCTCAAACCAATTTAGAAAATACTAACACCATCAGTGGCAATGTAGAGCTATTAGAAGCTGAGCTTTATCAAGCAGAAAAAGATATTGAGTATAGTGGTTATCTTTTAATGGCGGCATGGCTTGTTGCTTTGATAATGTCTTGCGCTGTAGTCTATTTTGTAAAGAAAGATATTGTTCGTTTCACACGAATTCAGTCAGCATTGGATGTCACAAACACAAATGTGATGATGGCAGATAGTAAAAATGTAATCGTTTACATGAATCATTCTGTAGTGAAAATGTTGCAAGCAGCAGAAGAGGATATTCGTAAAGACTTGCCACATTTTGATGCGAATAATCTTACTGGACAATTGATTGACGTGTTCCACAAAAACCCTTCACATCAACGTAGTATGTTGGAGCATTTAACTCATACATATGAAGCTAATATCAAAGTGGGCGGAAGAACTTTTAACTTAATTGCAAACCCAATTCATAATGCATTTGGTAAACGTCTTGGTACAGTAGTTGAGTGGCAAGATATTACAAAGAGAATTGAAGAGGAAGTATTAAAGAAAGAACAAGATGCACGCGAAGTCTATGGAACAAATTACAGGTGCAGTTAGGCAAAACACAGAAAATGCTAATAATGCAACAAAGCTTGCGGATGATACAAAACAAGTGGCTGAGCAAGGTGGGGAAGTAGCAGGCAATGCCATTGTCGCAATGGAAAAAATTGAAAAATCTTCACAGAAAATTTCAGATATTATTGGTGTGATTGATGACATTGCATTTCAAACAAACTTGTTAGCGCTTAATGCTGCGGTAGAAGCAGCAAGAGCTGGAGATGCAGGTAAGGGTTTTGCTGTCGTGGCTTCTGAAGTAAGGTCGCTTGCTGGGCGATCAGCGGCTGCATCTAAAGAGATTAAGCAGCTGATATTAGAAAGCGGTGAGCAGGTTGAAACCGGTGCAGATTTAGTTAAAGAAGCAGGTAAAACATTGCAAGCAATTGTTAGTTCTGTGAGTGATGTTGCAAAACTTATGGCAGATATTGCAGCAGCAAGTTCAGAGCAATCATCAGGGATTGAAGAAATTAATACAGCGGTAGCGCAGCTAGATGAAACAACGCAGCAGAATGCGGCGTTGGAAGAAGAAAATACAGCTGCTGCACAGTCGTTAGTTGAGCAATCGGCTGATCTGGAGAAATTAGTTTCGTTCTTTAATTTTATTGAAGAAGATGAAAATTATTTCAAGCCTCAAGGCACGCATAAGAAAAAATCTAGCAAATCGTCATCAGCAAAAATCCAAACTTGAAATGAAAAAAGTAAGAAAGGTGAAGAAAAAATAGAAGGGTGCTTGGAATCGGAAAGCAGAAAATCTAAGACAAAAGAATTAGTGAATGCTGCAGGAGAAGTAATAGAAAAGAATGACCAAAAATATAAAGAAGGTTGGGAAGAGTTTTAAATAAAATAGGAAAAACATGTAGTGGAAAGATTCAAGCATGACCTACAGCACGAAGAAGATGGTAAGCGCTATTATGATAAAACTTACGGTGTGCATGTTACCAAAGTTTATTCAGGTGATTGTTGTGTTACCGATAAACGTGATGAGATGATGGTGACGATACTTGGTTCGTGTGTCTCAGCGTGTATACGCGATAAAGAAAAAGGAATTGGTGGTATGAATCATTTTTTACTTCCAGATTCTAAAGACGAGAATAACGTATCTACAAGATTTGGCGCGCATGCAATGGAAGAGTTAATTAACGGTATTTTAAAGCGTGGTGGTAATAAAAATAATTTAGAAATAAAATTATTTGGAGGTGCCAATGTGATTGAAAGTTCCGCTAAAGTTGGAGACAGAAACTGCGAATTTGTAAAGAACTATTTACTTAAGGAGGGATTGCTGTGCACAACCCAAGACTTGGGAGGTGAGCAACCAAGACGTATTCATTATTATCCTGCAACAGGAAGAGTAATGATGCGAAGAATTGAAAAGGCAACAGAGCTTTCGCAATTAAAAGATCAAGAAGAAAAGTATAAATCTACACTCGATAAAAAAAGTAAGGGCGGAGAAATTGGAGGGGAGGCGGTGTTGTTTTAATGCGTACTCAGAAAAAAATAAAAGTATTGGTGGTGGATGATTCGGCGTTGATTCGTGAAATGTTCACACAAATGCTATCAGAAGATAAAGAGATAGAAGTGGTGGGCGTAGCTCACGATCCTTACGATGCGCGTCAGAAAATAAAACAACTGATGCCAGATGTTATCACACTCGATATCGAGATGCCACACATGGACGGTATAAGTTTCTTAGAAAAGATTATGGCACTGCGCCCAATGCCGGTGATTATGATTTCAACCCTCACACAAAAGAACGCTCAAGCCACGATTCATAGCCTAGAGTTAGGAGCGGTAGATTATATTGCAAAACCGCAGCATGCTATAAATAAGAAATCATTATTGGCATTAAAAGATGAACTTTCCTTAAAAGTAAAAATAGCAGCCAAAGCGCATATTGGTATTAAGTCGGCTAATCATACTCACGAAATTGTAAAGCCAAGCGCCAAACTTTTGACATCTCCCTATATTATAGCAATAGGAGCTTCTACAGGAGGAGTAGAAGCTATTAAAGAAGTGCTAACGCAAATGCCCAGAGAAATGCCACCAATTTTGCTAACACAACATATGCCAGAAGGTTTTACTAAATCGTTTGCTGAACGCCTCAACACGGTTTGTGCTTTAACAGTGCATGAAGCTAAAGACCATCAGCTTATTGAAAGAGGTAATGTGTATGTTGCTTCGGGTGCCGCACATTTGCGCATCGCCACGTCAGCTAATGGTTATGTTTGTCGTGTTGGAGGGCAAGAAAAAATCTCTAGCCATTGTCCCTCAGTTGACGTTTTGTTTCATTCGGTCGCTGCTGTTGTGGGCAAAAATGCAATAGGCGTTATTATGACGGGTATGGGAAAAGATGGAGCAGACGGGCTACTACATATGCGTGAAAAAGGTGCTTATACGCTTGGGCAAAGTGAAAAGAGTTGCGTGGTTTATGGCATGCCAAAAGTGGCAATGATGCAGGGTGCAGTAGAAAAGGAAGTGAATCTTTCTTCTATTGCTAGCGAAATAATTAATAAATGCAGCTAAAGTGTGAGGTGTAGTGTGAATAAAGGAAAAGCCAAAATAACTTCAGCTTCGGGGAAAGGGGATGCTGCAATGCAGCATGCTGGTATCCATTCGAGTATGGTATTAGAAAATTGGGTTGGATTATCTCAATTGCAAGTGAGTAGCATGCGCGTGATTTGTTCTCAATTAGTAGATACTATTAATTTAGTAGATACCGGGATGTTAGAGTTGAACCAGAAGTTTAGATCTTTAGCAGAGGGTGCAAAGCAGCAAGGAAAGCGCGTGTACGATATCTCTCATAAAGCTGGTCAACCCCCATTTCTTAGTCCAGTTTTAAGTTAGTAGTTTTGTGTGGTTTA
>CAYGPX010000013.1:0-14366 GCA_964351935.1 uncultured Rickettsiales bacterium
TCTTCTTGAAAAAAGAGTCTTAGCATACTCTCCAGTAAAATGTAGCAGGATCATCTTCGCGCTGCTCAATTTCTTTTATCTCGTTTATACGTTCTGCGCGCATTTCATGCCATACGGCATAAGCGGCAAGTGGTAGACCAAGAACTGTCACCACGTAGGAGAGCAACTCCCAAAACTGAACATCAGCAATAAACATAGCAGAACCTGTATTTTTTAAAGGATATTTATTTACAGTCGAAGCGGTGAGTAATTTCAACTAGTGTCTGTGCAAGGATAGTAGCCCTCGCCAGATTCAGAGATAACAAAGCTCTGCTTGTCTTCGCTTTACAGGATTACGAGAGACAATTACTACTTATCACCTGATGCTGAATTAAGCGCATAGGCGCAGAGATCTTCAAATGAAACTTTGTTTTTCTTTGCAAGGTCATAGAGCTTTGAAACACTATCCATTACCTCTTGCGGGATTACCCCTCCACGCTCACTCGAAAGCCAATCTGCTTGAAAATGTAGCGGGTGATGGCTTGGCTCTGGCTCACCAATATAAATAGTAAATGGAGCTTTTTGACCATTAAAATCACACTGCACTGTGAATTTTTTCATATTATTCTTTCCCTTCTAGTTCCTACGTCTTCACTATTCTACAATAAAACCATGCGTTTGGAAAATTTTTTGTGCTTCAGGAGTCTTTAAGTATTCAATAAAGTCACGTGCGAGTGCCATATTTTCACCAGCCACAACTGCCGCCTGATAGATAATAGGATCATGAATATCTTCGGGAAACACTGAAAGTTTTATTAACTCTGGGTTATCAGGAATATCACTGCAAAACACAATTCCCGCATGTTGTCCTTTGGCAATTAGGTAAGCATTTTCCGCGCTACCACCTCGAATAGCACGTGACAACACCTTCTTTTCCGCATCCAGTGCCGTGAGTGCTTGTAAGGTATAAATCCCCAGTGATGTATATACTGGGTCACCAATAACAATAAATGCACGCTCTAAAATAAGATCGAGCAACTCTGAAATAGTTGAATCCGGCTTTACATGCTCACGGTTGACCGCACTATGCACAGACGCTGTTAGGCATAAATTGTTATACAGTAGGTTTGTAATACTATACACATCCACCAACCCTTGCTGTTTTAACTCCGTCATCCATTGCGGGTATGAGCTGATAAAAATATCAGCCGGACTTCCCTCTCTAATACGATCGGCCTGCTCTGAATCTGCCTCAAACGATGTGGTAACTGTAATTTGCTTTTCTGCGGAATAGGTGCGTGAAATCTGCGTTAGCACTCTGTCTAGGCTGGGCGTAGAGAGAATAGTGAGTTGCGGAAAATCGCGCAGCTCGGCATGTGCTTGCATTGAGATTAGCACACTTAAGAGAGTTATAGAATAACATATAAAACGGCGTAAAAATTTCATTACTACAACACTGTGTTATTTTTTATATAAATCCTGCGGCGCAATCAGTACATCGTGAGAAATACGAATTTGATTCCCCTCAACTTTTTTGTAGAAGCAAGTTTTTCTGCCCGTGTGACACGCTACACCCTGTTGCTTTACTTTTGCCAGTAGCGTATCGCCATCACAATCAATTGTAAGTGACACCAGCGTTTGTATCTGCCCTGAAGATTCACCTTTTTTCCACAACTTAGCGCGAGAGCGCGAATAATAGCATACTTGCTTAGAATTGAGTGTTTCCACTAGCGCTTCTTTATTCATCCACGCCATCATGAGTACTTCAAGCGTTGCATCATCTTGCGCAATGACAGGCACTAGCCCGTCATTATTAAAGTTAATTTCGTTTAAAATAGTTTCTATATTCATATTATGGCAGCTTCGCTTAAAGCATTTGCGGTTATTTAACTTCTTGGTATGATAGCGAATTCTTACATGGAATCTATGGAAAAATGTAACTAAGTATGAGTCGTTTGGCAGAGCAGGATATTTTACTACAAGGCACAAGCATTAACCTTAGCTTTGGCGGGAAACGCGTGCTTGAAGATGTTTCGCTGACTATTAAATCGGGTGAAATTGTCACACTCATTGGCCCGAATGGCAGTGGGAAAACCACACTCTCTCGTGTTTTACTGGGGTTACAAGCCGCCGATAGTGGCAAAGTATTTAAGAAAGAAAACATCACTATCGGTTACATGCCGCAGAAACTATTAATAGAACGCGTATTGCCTCTAACGGTTCGACGCTTTCTGCGTATTATACCTAATAAATTTAGTTTACGTGGCAAAAATCATGTAGAAGCTATTGCTGAAAAACTAGGCATTAGCCACATTATTTCGCACCAGATTCATGATATTTCAGGCGGTGAGATGCAGAGGGTATTACTCGCACGTGCACTGTTACGAGAACCTGATATTATGGTTCTTGATGAGCCGGTGCAGGGTATGGATGTTCATGGACAAGCAGAGTTTTACCATTTGCTGGAAACAATACGCAAAGAACAACAATGCAGCATTTTAATGATTTCACATGACTTGCATATGGTGATGGCCTCTACGTCTCGCGTGATTTGTATGAACCGCCATATTTGTTGCCAAGGATATGCTGAAGAAATTAGCAAACACCCTGAGTATCTTGCTCTATTTGGCAAAAAAGAAGCGGAATCTATTGCCGTTTACACGCACGACCACGACCATACGCACAATGCAGCAGGGCACATTTGCACTGAGCATGAGACAGAAAAGGAACCAACATCATGAGTGAGTTTATTCTGTTAGCACTGCTTGCAGGTGTTGGAATCGCAATCATTGCAGGCCCAATAGGCAGTATTATGGTTTGGAAACGCATGGCGTTCTTTGGTGATGCGCTTTCGCACTCTGCACTTTTGGGCGTAGCATTGGCACTCATTGCTAACATTCATATGAGCATTGGCATTTTATGCGCCACGTTGCTTTTTTCGTTTATTCTGGCACTGTCACAAAAACAACGTTCCTATTCAAGCGATACAATTCTCGGAATTTTAGCCCACGGCACGCTAGCGCTTGGCGTAGTGATTATTGCACTAGTGGGTATTCGTATTGACCTCAACAGCTTTTTGTTTGGCGACATTCTTTCTGTAACACAGCATGATATTATATTTATTTATAGCATTGTTACTACTGCCCTTTGCTCTCTTTATTATTTATGGAAACCACTTATTTTAAGCACTATCAGTAAAGACTTAGCGCAAGCTGAAGGTCTAAACACCCACCGAATCAACAGTTTCTTTATGGTATTAATCGCTATTATTGTGGCTTTATCAGTCAAAATTGTAGGTGTTTTACTGGTGACTTCACTACTCATCATCCCAGCCGCAACGGCTCGCTTTTTCTCTAACACGCCTGAGAAAATGGCATTGCTTGCCAGCTGTTTTGGTATTGCGAGCGTGTTACTTGGCATAATAGCTTCAACTAAGTGGGATATTCCCACGGGCCCTGCAATTGTTGTGGCAATGACACTCATTTTTTCATTCACATCTCTGATGTTAGCAAAACGAAAAAATTAGCCTATCTTAATCTGAATTGGATGATTTTCTTTTAGTTTAGAAAGCACTTGCAATAAATCGCTTTGCTGCAGCGCAACACAACCCGCTGTTGATTTCGGATTATTTTGCTCATCTATTTTTATAACATGCATAAAAATAGCAGAGCCCTTGCCTGAAATTGCGTTATAGTTCTCTGGGCGCTCTGTTTCATATGGCCACGCGCCATTATGATCTAGCACAAGAATGATATTATAAAGCTCATCTTCACGCCAGAAAGATTCTTCCAACTCTTTTGAGTAACCGCTTTTTATCCATTGATTATAGCGTTCTGATTTTGGGTTATCGTCCCAGCCCATATCGGATGAAATAGGTACTAAATTTAGCCCATTTGTAGCTGGCTTCTTAAGTCTATCTTCTCGATAAAAACCACGAATAATACGATACGTGCCAAGAGGCGTTGCATTATCGCCCTCTTGTTTCTCTCTTGCTGTTTTTGCACCAGCCTTACCAATCACACAGGGATATATGTGCTCACCACACGAAAGTGTCGCATGATTATCAGAAGTCTTCTTGATAGTGACTGTTAGCATTTTATCCAAAATTATTTTGCGATACGTTTAAATGCTTTCTCTAAATCAGCCTTCAAGTCATCCACATCTTCAAGCCCTACATAAAGCCTCAACACGGTGTTTGGCTCTGGCCAGCTTGTAGCGCTACGCACATAGGCTGGTGTAATATGAATTAGCAAGCTTTCATACCCACCCCAGGAAGCACCAATACCAAATAACTCAAGCCCATTGATAAAAGACGAAACGTCCGAATCACTATAGCGTTTATCTAGCACAATACTGAACAGGCCTGTTGAGCCGGTAAAATCTCGCTTCCAAATTTCATGCCCCGGGCAATCTTCCAGCGCTGGATGAAGAACTCGGCTTACCTGCTGATGCGATTTCAACCACGTTGCCAAAGCAAGTGCATTTTTTTCATATTGTTTTAAACGCACCGAAAGCGTGCGAAGCCCTCTTGCAGCTAAATAGCAATCATCCGGAGAAGGACACGCGCCGTAATGGCGATAAGTTGCAATCAACTTTCCAAACAAATATTCATCATCACAAGTGACCACACCCATCAAAACATCTGAGTGCCCATTTATATATTTAGTACCAGCTTGAATGGCAATATCTACACCATGTTTAAACGGATTAAAAAATAGTGGCGTTGCCCATGAGTTATCCATAACAGTGATAATTTCATGCGCTTTTGCCACTTTAGTAATAGCTGGAATATCCTGAATCTCAAATGTTAGTGAGCCAGGCGCTTCCGTAAAAATTACTTTTGTATTAGCTTTTATAAGATCTTTAATACCCTCACCAATCATTGGATCATAATAGGTGGTTTCCACACCAAAGCGTTTAAGCTCTTGCTTACAGAAACGGCGGGTTGGACCATAGACTGAATCGGTTACTAAAATATGATCTCCTGCTTGCAACAATGCATTCAGCGTAATAGTAACTGCCGCCAAACCCGATGGATAAACTATCGCGTGTTTGACACCATCTAGTTCTGCCAATGCTTCACGCAGTGCAAAGCTGGTGGGAGTGCCTGAAGTGCCATAGCTATAATCTGGTGAACTGGTGAAGTTATCCGTTTCGTAATAAACATTACCTTTCTCCGCATCGTGATAGGCCTCCTGCGAAGGAAATAAAATAGTAGAGCTACGATAAGTTGGCGTATTCACCATGCCGCTATGAGCAAAAGGGTGGCGGCCTGAACGGATAAGTTTCGTATCTTTTTTCATAAATGCTTCTTTTGATATTGGTCGTTCACTTTCATTAATATTGTGGCATAGAGAGAAATTTAGCGCAAGCATTAGCAAAATTTAATGTTTCATGGAAGCTTTAAGCTTTACGAAACGACAAAAGAAACTATGATTACCAGCTAGATTTATAAATTCAACCAAATTGGGTACATTATTATGGCATCTACCGCAGCAGCAGCTCCTGCAAATTTCACAGATTTTAAAGTCGCAGACATTTCACTCGCTGACTGGGGCAGAAAAGAAATTAGAATTGCTGAAACCGAAATGCCCGGTTTGATTGCAATTCGCGAAGAATATGGCAACAGCAAGCCTTTAGAAGGTGCGCGCATCGTTGGTTGCCTGCATATGACCATTCAAACAGCAGTACTGATTGAAACATTAGTGCATTTAGGCGCAACCATTCGCTGGAGCTCGTGCAATATTTTTTCAACACAAGATCAAGCAGCAGCAGCGATTGCAGCCGCTGGCATTCCTGTATTTGCATGGAAAGGTGAAACCGAAGAAGAATATGAGTGGTGCATTGACCAAACATTAGAAGGTCCTAATGGATGGAAACCAAATCTTATTTTAGATGATGGCGGCGACCTCACTGCAATTGTGCATGAAAAGCACCCTGAACTGCTTAAAGATATTAAAGGCCTTTCTGAAGAAACCACCACTGGTGTTCATCGTTTGGTACAAATGGCGAAGAAAGGTACTTTAAAAGTGCCTGCTATTAACGTAAATGATTCAGTTACAAAATCAAAATTTGATAATTTATACGGTTGCCGCGAAAGCTTAGTGGACGGAATCAAACGCGCAACAGACGTGATGATTTCAGGCAAAACTGCCGTGGTTGCTGGTTATGGCGATGTGGGCAAAGGTTCTGCTGCATCACTTAGCAGGCAAGGTGCGCGAGTTTTAATCACTGAAATTGATCCCATCTGCGCACTTCAAGCGTGCATGGAAGGCTACCAAGTAGTGACAATGGAAGATGCGGTTGAAACTGCTGATATTTTTGTAACCACCACAGGCAACAAAGACATTATTACCATAGACCACATGCGTAAAATGAAAGACCGCGCGATTGTATGTAACATTGGTCACTTCGATAATGAAATTCAAGTGGAAGCCCTCTCAAACCTTAAATGGCATGAAGTGAAGCCCCAAGTTGATGAAGTGGAGTTTCCAGATGGAAAACGCATTATTTTGCTTGCAAAAGGCCGCTTGGTAAATCTTGGTTGTGCTACAGGCCACCCATCATTTGTAATGAGCGCATCTTTTACAAACCAAGTGATGGCGCAAATTGAATTATGGAAGAATTCTGACCAATATAAAAATGATGTTTATACACTCCCTAAAATACTTGATGAAAAAGTAGCAATGCTTCATCTGCATAAAATTGGCGCCAAGCTAACCAAGCTTAGCAAATCTCAAGCCGAATATATTGATGTAAGCGTTGACGGCCCATATAAGCCTGAACATTATCGTTATTAGTGATACTATTGCTATAAATGCACGTTGCACAAAGATTTAAAGACCGTTACAACATAGATGATACTCTTTAAAGATTTTATGGGTATTGTTTGTGGTGTAATGGTCGGTAATTTTGTAGCATGAGAAAACACTTTCATGATTCTTTAGCTGTTTTTATAGCATTGCTTTTTCTTGCAATGCCTGAAAGCTCGCATGCAAAATCTTGGCTAACCGAAGTGGAAATGACGGCGCTTTTTGTGTTCATTTTTGTACTGATGGCCATCATTTGCTTTATGCTTTTGTTGCATATTTGGAATTATCGCCGCCGGACTTCAAAGGAAGACCCTGAACTTAAAGAGTTGATTGTATCGGCATCTATTGGCGGTTATTATTATTGGGATGCCAAAAGTGACCACTGCGAATTTTCACTAAATCTCGCAAAAATGCTGCACTTACGTAACGACATCCTTACCTTCGAAGAAGCGTCTCCTTTGTTTGGCGAAAATGCTGAAGCGTTACTTAGGGAATATCAATTACTCAGAAGTGGAAAAAAAAACAGCTTTCTTATTAATTTGAAAGTGCTGATAGGAAGTAAAGAAAAGCATTTTCAGTGTTCTGCCAACCGTGTAATCAATCGCACCGGCGAAACACGAGGTGTCATTCTATGGTTTTTTGATATTTCTGAATATATCACTGAATTTGATCATATTATTCGTGAGAATCATGAATTAAAAAACAGCCTCTCACTTTACACCGATGTGCTTAATGCACTCCCTGTTCCTATATGGCAGCGTGATGATGCTTATAATATTCGCTATTGCAACACAGCATATAGTCGCTTTGTAGAAGAGAGCCCTCATTCGGATGATTCAAAGCTTAATATGTATCAAGGCGCGGTTGCACTTGCTAAAAAAGCTTGGAAAACCGCTCTACCTATTAGAGAAAGACAGCATTTAGTGAGTGGTGGCAAGCGCAAACTCTATGAAATTTTTGAAACTCCTGTCTTAGAAAAAAATATTATTGCAGGCATTGCTCAGGATATCTCAGGCATTGAAAAAGTAGAAAAAGAGATTGAACTTCATGTTTCCGCACATGCTGAACTGCTTGAGAGTTCCTCAAGTGCGATGGCAATATATGGTGCGGATACACGACTGAAATTTTTTAATAATGCCTTTTGTAAACTATGGGGATTGGAAGAAAAATGGCTGAGCCAACACCCCACTTATGCTGAAGTTCTGGAAGTTCTAAGGGAACGCAGGAAGCTACCTGAACAAGCAAATTTTAAAGAATTTAGAACACAGCAATTGCAGTTGTTTAAAGATCTTATCAAGCCTTATAATGATTTTTTCTATCTACCTGACGGGAAAGCGCTACGGGTTATCGTGATTCCTCACGCACTAGGCGGATTACTATTTTCTTATGAAGATATGTCAGATCGACTCGCTATTGAACGTTCCTATAACACACTCATTGCTGTACAGCGAGCAACACTGGATAACTTAAAAGAAGGAGTCGCCGTATTTGGTGAAAATGGCAGGCTCAGACTTTATAACCCAAACTACATGTACATACTTGGGCACACGCCAGAATCACTCGAAGGTGAACCACACATCACCGCACTTTTAGACCATGCTAAAAAGCTTTTTTCCTACGGCAAAAATTGGGAAAAGTTTAAGGACAAGCTAATTTCAGATACTGCAGACCGTGAAGGGCATAACAGACGCTTAGAAATGCAAGATGGGCGTGTATTTGACCGCACAACGGTACCACTGCCTGATGGAGGCACATTAGTATCTTATATGGATGTTACCGACTCCACTCTGGTGGAACGCTCATTAAGGGAGCGCAATGAAGCACTCGAAGAAGCTGACCGTGTCAAAACAGAATTTCTTGCTAACGTATCTTACGAGCTACGCACTCCGCTTACTTCTGTCTTGGGGCTTTCGGAAATGCTCTTGCAAAAAGTACCTGGCGAACTAAACGATAAGCAAAGCTACTATGTTGAAAATATTCATAAGTCCTCGAGTCAGCTTATGTCGCTTATTAATGATATTCTGGACTTATCAACTATTGGCGCTGGTCAGCTTGTGCTAGAAGCAAAAGAGTTTGAACTTTTGCCACTACTTGAAAAAATGAAACTCTTTATTGAAGAGAGCCACCAAGACGATGCTCATGCTCCCATTAGTTTAGAATGTGATCCAAATATTGGTAAAATGCTTGGTGATCCAAAGCGCATTCGTCAGGTGGTATTAGGGTTGTTAAATAACGCCCTAAAATTTACCCCGCCTGAAGGTAAAATTATTATTGGTGCCAAACCTACAACACGTGGCGAAATTATGTTGTGGGTAGATGATAACGGTATCGGGATTGCTGCAAGCGAGCAAGATAAGGTATTTGAACAATTCCATAAAACGCAATGGGCGTGGGAAAAAAGCAAATCTGGTGCTGGCCTTGGTCTTTCAGTTGCAAAGAACATCGTCGAATTACATGGTGGTCGTATTCGCCTTGAATCAAAGCCTGAGCAAGGAACAAAAGTTATTTGTTATTTTAAACGTCAAAACAAAGAATTACTTAAAAAACAGTAGTGAATCTGATGGAAAAATACCGACTCTATTCATTAACCGACACCAAAAATATGGCAACAGCCATTGCTTCTCTCTTAGAATCGGGCGATGTTTTATGTTTGGAAGGCACATTAGGAGCTGGAAAAACAACCTTTTCTCAGGCGCTTATTAATGCCTATATGAAGAAAGAAATGCACGTTACCAGCCCAACTTTTACGCTGGTGCAGCTTTATGAATCTGAAGGAAAAACACCAATTTGGCATTGTGATTTTTACCGACTAAAACATGAAGACGAAATACAAGAACTTGGCATTGAAGATGCCTTTGATACGGCTATTACGCTAATTGAATGGCCCAATATCGCACAAGCCTATTTACCCCGTGATAGATTACAGATAAACTTCGACTTAATTAGCTCTGAGGCTGAAAGTGATGAATACATACGAGAAATCACACTCACTGCAACACCAATAACTATGGAACGATTTGGAAAGGAACTAGCGCCATGGAAGCACAAAGAGACGCGTTAATTATAGCATTTCTCCAAAAGCATGGATGGGAAAATGCTCAGCGACACGCCATTGTAGGCGATGCTTCATTCCGTCGCTACGAACGTTTAGTAGACGGTGAAAAGAGTGCTATTTTGATGGATGCCCCTCCTCCACAAGAAGATGTACGGCCTTTCGTAAAAGTGGCTCATTATTTATTTGATATTGGGCTGAGTGCACCTCAAATTCACGCACAAGATGATGTGAATGGTTTCCTTATTCTAGAAGATTTAGGCAATGAAAGTTTTACAAAGATACTCAATGGTTCCAGCCATTATTCTGGAAAATATACGGAGGAGCAGTTATATAAACGTGCCCTTGATGTTTTAATAAAGCTACAGCAGGAAAGCACTTTTCCGGAAAACACTCCACCTTATGATAACGCTGTATTAAAGCGTGAGGTGTTGCTTCTGATCGATTGGTATTTACCTTACATCGGGCTTTATGATGCCGCTGAAATTATGCGTCTTCGTGAAGAATACCTTACAATTTGGGCGCGTCTATATCCTTTGGCTGAAACAGAAAAAAAGGTGCTAGTCTATCGTGATTACCACGCAGATAATTTAATGTGGCTAGCTCAGCGTAGCAATGAGAATTCTGTCGGGTTGCTTGATTTTCAAGACGCACTCATTGGATCACCGGCCTATGACTTGGTATCACTTCTGGAGGATGCACGCCGTGACGTGAGCCCCAAAACGCAAGAGTCTATGCTGGAATACTTCATAGAATTTGGAAACATAAAAGATAAAAATGCTTTCAAAACTGCATATGCGATGTTAGGGGCGCAACGAAATAGTAAAATTATTGGTATTTTCTGCCGACTTGCAATTCGCGACAATAAACCGCGCTATTTATCTTATCTACCTCGTGTCTGGGCACATTTAGAACATGATATATCTCATCCTGCACTTGCTGAATTAAAAACATGGATGAATAAAGTAATACCAATGAATAAACGCGAACCATCTGCCATAGACCTTCCACAAAAAGAGGCTGCACGTGCCTAAACCCGATATAGCGATGGTATTTGCAGCCGGAATGGGGAAGCGGATGCTCCCACTGACTGAGAAGCTACCCAAGCCAATGATTTCGGTTGGGGGCAAAACAATGTTGGCAAGAGCACTCGATAAGCTTGCCCAATCTGGCATAAACCATGCCGTAGTTAATACACACCATAAGGCTGAAGTTGTTGAACAATACATCACTAAGCGGCTAAGCTCAAAAGCATCTCCGTCTATAACACTTTCTCATGAAGAAACACTACTTGAAACAGGTGGAGGGATTGTGCATGCCAAAAATTTACTCGGAAATTCACCTATTTACACAATAAATAGCGATATTATCTGGGAAGATGGAAGCATCGCAGCACTCGATAGATTAGCACAGCTTTGGAATCCAGATAAAATGGATGCACTACTGCTTTTGCAACCTATCGAACGTGCTGTTGGATATGAGGGAAGTGGCAATTTTGACCTACTTCCTGATGGAAAATTATGTAGAAAACCTCAAGAACAAATGCCGTTCGTCTATACTGGCATTCAAATCATTAACCCTACGTTATTTTACTCCATGCCAGAGGAGCCATTTTCTCTAAATATTCTTTATAAAAATGCACAGCAACCTGATGGCAGCCTTCATCGCATTTATGGGCTAATACATGATGGCAACTGGTTTCATGTAGGCACACCCGATAGTATTGCTGAAGTAGAAGCTCTGCTTGGAAAAAGCTAGAATAACCACACCTTAAGCAATCATAATTTACGACAAATTCACTGCAAACAACCCTTATTTTTATCTGTTATTAATAGTGCGAAGAAATGAACTATTAACCGTTTCTTAAGAATTATGAACTATACTGGTTGATGGGATGGAAATAAGGGAATAACAAGGCTTATGCAAATGAACCAACTACAAAACAAAGGCTTTAGTGTTATCGAGCTGGCTGTAGCTGTGAGTGTTGCTGCTACTGTGGCCGTGGGGTATTTGGTTTGGGCAAAACCTGAAAACCAGAATAATGCTGAAAAAATCGCTCAGACACGTGAGAAAATAGACGTTATTGAGCAGGCCATTGCAGATTTCTTTGTGAGTGAATCTCGCCTTCCATGCCCTGCTGACCCTTTAATGCGCCCAAATAACACACGCGCTACAGGCTCTCCTAGCACAGATTTTGGCAGAGAGGCAATTGCACTAGATGTCAGTGGCATCACTTGTCCTACCAATATCGGCTTGCCTCCAGTTATGGCATTAGGACTAGAAGAAGATTTTGCATATGATGCTTGGGGAAGACAATTCACCTATCATGTGAGTCAGACACTATGTGGAAATGACTCTGCAGATATAAACCCTAACGAAGCAAACTCATGCACTACACAAGATTTCCGTGATGCGGAAGGGGAATTAACCGTAAAAGATTCTGCCGGCGCAGATCTAACAGCAACTGCAGCCTATACTTTAATAAGTCATGGCGCTGATGGTGTAGGAGCATATTTGCAAAGTGGGGTTCAGATTTCTGGTAGCGCTAATGAAAATAACGATGCTGATACGGTATACCAATACACAGTCGGTGATACGAGTGATTTTGATTTATTAATTTTTAGAACAAAGTCACAACTTGGCTCTTTAACGCTTGATCCACTTGGTGCTGTGGTTTCAGTAAATGCATGTAATGAAAATTCAACAACCTTAGCAAGCCTTTCAAACACAAGTTCAGATACTTTAAATGATGGCAGCACAGGTATACATCAGTTTCAATTAAGCAACAGCAGTACCGTAAAGAATTCTGGTAGCGATTTAATTCTTGGAATGTTGTGGGGCACACAGGTAATGTGTATTGAATACTTTACCAATATAGCAAATAGCAGCATTGGCTGGGATGGCCCAGCGTGTCCTGGAGGCGGAACTTTTAATACAGATGACGATACCTGCATCTGCGCAAGTGGAACATGGGATGGAAACTGTAGCTTATAGGTGGATAATAGCAATAGTATGTTTATAAAAAGCAGAAACACCGGCTATACGATGATCGACATGGCAATTAGCGTCAGTGTTTTGGCGGTTTTGTCCGTGGGTGCTATGGCACTTTTACAAGATAACTTTGATCGCACCAGACTTGCAAGTACAACAAAAAACGCTGCTAAAATAGAAGAATCTCTCACCAACTTTGCAGAACGCTTTGGCTATCTTCCCTGCCCGGCAAAGCCCGATGTTGTAGCCGGAGAGAGTGGATTTGGAGTCGCCACCGAATATAATAGCATCACCAAAAAATGTGATGATGCAAGCCTTGTTTCTGGCGCAGGCGCAGTACCGGTGCGCACATTGAACTTAGAAGATAACCTCACCTACGACGGCTGGGGCAATAAATTCACCTATCGCATTGCAGAATATGCCGGATCCAGTGTCGATTTTAAAGAAAACACGGCCTTTCAAAGCAATATTACCTTATCTACCCTAGCAGGAACTGCCCTTAGTCACGATAGCAGCCGCGCCAACGATGGTACGGCTTATGTGCTGATAAGTCATGGTCATAAAGCACAACACGCCGCATGGGGAAAAAACAATACCGCGCCCAACCCAACTGCTATCAACGCTAGTGGCCCCGGAGCAAAAGGCGAGATTGGCAATGCCACACACTCTCAAGCACAATATTATCAGGATGTTGCCCGCGGAGCATTTGACGACTTGGTGTATTTTAAACGCAAAAGCCACCTGTTCAGCCCAAAACGTATGCTCGCCCCGATTGCGATGGATCAGGACATTTGCCAAAGTGCTAACATGATTTTAAAAAGCGGATCACCACGCGATGCTGGCACCCCGCTGAATCAGTTTGCACAAAACAATAGCGGTATGGAATGGCTCTCGCGTGATATTTATACTGCTGCAAACCGCATGAAAGCTATCTGTGATGCGTCGCCGCTTGAGGTGATGGCTTATACGCCACCACCGCTCCCTTTCCTTTATGGAATGGGTTCAAATGGGAATGGCCAATTAGGTTTAGGGGATACGACAAACCGCTTGTCACCTATACAAATTGGAGTGGATAGCGATTGGAAATATATATCTCCAGGCTATGTTTATACACTTGCTACAAAGACTAATGGTACTCTTTGGGCATGGGGACATGGCGGATATGGAAAATTAGGTCTAGGGGATACAAATCAGCGTGAAACTCCTACACAAGTTGGCGAAGATACTAATTGGGATAAAATTAGTGCTGGATTCTCTCATTCATTAGCTACCAAAACTAATGGAACTTTATGGGCATGGGGTGATAACTCTTATGGAAAACTGGGTTTAGGTGATACAACTCAGCGACAATCTCCTACACCAGTCGGAAGTGATACTGATTGGGAAAGCATTGCTGGATTTAATGCTCAATCCTATGCAATAAAAACCAATGGAAGACTCTATGCGTGGGGCCAAGGCGCTAATGGGAAGCTAGGTTTAGGGGATACAAATCAGCGTGAAACTCCTACACCAGTTGGAAGCGATACTGATTG
>CAYGPX010000014.1:0-14299 GCA_964351935.1 uncultured Rickettsiales bacterium
CTTCCCCAGCGAGAGCTTGTTTCGCGAATTGAAATGCGCTGTAATTTATGCTCAATTCCAAGTGTGTGTGCATAATTATAAGCGCGCTCATGGCAAATGGCTTTCATGTGTTTTCGGAGGTAATCTTGTACGCGCCGCGGTATATGTTCGGCAAAGCCACTGACAAAGAGTTTGTCGCCTTCTTGCCACACACCGCGTTTTATTTCTGGTTGGTGTGTGATAATCAGAGGCATGCCATAGGCAGTAATCGAGGTGTTAGCCGATAGTGCAATAGCGGGTTGTAACAAGTGTAGATGATTAGCGATCCATACCTTTCGATCATCTAAAAATTTTAGGGCGGTTTCTAGTGGATATCGCCACGGTAAGGTTAGCTGCACGGCACATTCTTTTTCAAGAATACGAATAGAAACGCGTTTTATTCTACGCTTGCGCTCAGTCTTCAAAGGGATGGGCTGCCCATCAATCGTAATGGTTTCTGGAACTTGTGTCATTTAATTTAAAGTGCCTCAAGCTGCGATTCGGGGATGCCGAGTAGCGTGCCAATGGCGCGTGCTTTAATGAGTGTTTCGCGCCATTCTTCGTGTGGGTCGGAATCCAATACGATGCCGCCACCCACTTGAAACTCAAAACGTTTTCCATCCAATAAGAGTGTACGAATGACAACAGAAAGGTCGGCGCTGCCATCACCGCCAAACCATCCAATAGCACCGGAATAAATGCTGCGCTGTGTTTGCTCTAAACTATTGCATATTTCCATCGCTTTTATTTTGGGAGCGCCAGTCATCGATCCGGGAGGGAAGCAGTCAGCTACAAGCTCTAGCGTTGACACATCTTTGCGTTTTTTTCCATTGATGCTTGAAACCATATGATGAACGGTTGAATAGCGCTCAATAGCAAAAAGCTTATCTACCTTAACCGACCCTGCTTCACATCCACGAGAAAGATCATTTCTGCATAGATCTACAATCATTAGATTTTCTGCACGGTCTTTTTCGCTTTTAGCCAGTGTTTGCAATATCGCCTCGTCTTTTTTACTATCACTGCTTCGTGGAGCAGAGCCTTTTATAGGGTGCATGTTGGCGTTGCCATTGGCATCAATGCGCAAGAATCTCTCAGGGCTTGATGAAATGACAGCTTGAGTTCCATATTTTAGATAAGCACTGTAAGGAGATGGGCTAATATCGCAGAGTTGGCAAAACAGTGAAAAACTATCGGGTGTTTCAGATAATATTCCATAAAATTTGCGAGTGAGGTTGGCTTGGTATAAATCACCACGCATCAGCGCATCTTTTATGGTGTTTACGTGGCTTAGGTAGGCAGTTTTGTCCATGTTTGAGGCTAAGTTTGCTATGCTTGCCGTGTAATGCGGTAATTTATTCCTAGCGGTAGGCAGATAATCCCGCATGATATTATTTTTACCATAGGCAGTAACTGTTTGGTTTTTATGATCAAAGGACATAATCAATCCAAACCGGCTCATTTGTAGGTGAGGAAAGAAAATGCCGGAAGGCGTTGCTGAAGCTTGCGGTAATAACTCAAGCTGATGCCTTAGTTCATATGCCAAATAACCAAACCATGCATTGTCAAAGCTGGTTTTCTCTGTGCTTAACTTGCTTCTAAAATCTTGAAAATCACTTGATTCAATATGTTGCTCTGGTTGAATGGCAAGTAGCGAATAGCGCCCGCTATCTGCTCCTTCTTTGCCGGAGTATAATAAAATCCAATGTGCTTCACTTTGAGGGATATCGGCGGCATAAAGCCTTGGGTCATGCCACGGGAGGTTGCCAAGCATCTGCATAAGACTGCATATCCTCCATAATCAGCGTTGCTAGCAAGCGTGCAGTTTCATGCTGTTGGTACTCAACGCCCGCTGGGTTAAGTTTTCTAATGGGTAAAATTGGCCAGCTTGCATTGGTGAGAAATAACTCGTCTGCCTCTTTGAGCGTGTCTATTGAAAAGCAACCTTCTTTTACTACCAATGGCGAAAGTCTGAGTATTGCACTTCGCATTGTGCCTGAAACCATGGGGCATTCTAAAGAGGGTGTGTAGAGAATATTGTTTTTTACCCAAAAAATATTGCCGGATGCAGCCTCGCAGATAATGCCTCTATCATCGAGCAATAGTGCTTCATCGCAGAATTGTTCTCTGGCCTCCATCTTGGCTAGGGTAGAGTTGATGCCTTGCATGAGTTTGATATGTTTAGGCAATGCACTGCCAGCAACTTTTGTGTAACTGCTGAGCCATAAGTTACCTGAAGAAATGTTAGAGAAATTCTTGCTCCATGCCTCAATAATAACAGTTGGTATGCAGTCTTGGGTGGGTAGATAGCCGATGCTTCCTTCTCCTCGTGTTATCATCATGCGTAAAGTGCCTTCGTTTACGTCATTCTTTTCTATGATGCTGAGCGTATTATTTAAGAGCCGTTGATTGTTATACTCAATTTTAAGTGCATTCAAGCCTTGCTCAAGGCGCGTTAAATGAAGCTCCCACTGGTAAGGGATACGATTATGCACACGAATAGTTTCAAATACGCCGTCACCAAAGCGTAGGCCCCTATCTGCAACTGAAACAGTGGCTTCATGAGGGGAAACAATTCTATCGTTTATAAAAATAAAGCTAGGCATTTGGTTCACAAAAATCTTTTCTTTCTGTATGTTTTTCTCTATAAGAGCAGTCGCTAGCTCATGTAAGCTTATTTATATAACATCCTTGGCACTATGCATACTCCATTTTCTATACATTCTGGTGGCGTTTTAGCGCTAAACGACCTTCGCTTACAGGTAAACCTTGGTGTGCCAGAAGAAGAAAGGCGTGTCAAACAACAAATAAGTGTATCTTTCAGGCTTTATTTTGAGATGCTCCCCGCTGTATGTCAAACCGATAATCCATATGATATCTCGTGTTACCATCAAATGTCGGAGCATATTAAGTTGCTTTGCAGCAGTAAGGAATTCAAGACATTGGAGTACTTGGCACAGTTTTTGTATAGCTCTTTGAAGGAGAACATAGGGAACGGTATAAAATTCAGGATCTGTGTTGAAAAATGTAAGCCACCGGTTGAAGGTGTTTTTGGCACTACAAGCTTTGAATGTGGCGATGATGTTTAAGGGGGATTTATGTTAGTTGTACTTGGTATTGGTTCAAACTTAGGTGATCGCGAAGCATATATTAAAACCGCGATAGAAATGCTGGCAGAAAACACTTTGTCAGCCCTCAGAATTTCGCCGGCGTATGAATCGCCTGCGATGCTTAAAGCGGGTGCGCCTGCTATGTGGGATTTGCCATTTCTAAACATTGCGGTTGCGGGAGAAACGTCACTTTCAGCAATGGCTGTGCTAAAGCAAATAAAAACTATTGAGCGTAGAATTGGCCGCGCATGCACACCTTCTGGCTTGTGGGCACCACGTGAAATTGATATCGATATATTGGCCTATGGCGAGCAAAATATTAATGAAAATGGCCTGCAAGTGCCTCATGTTGGATTGATTGAACGTGATTTTGCACTTTTGCCATTTGCTGATCTTGAGCCAAATTGGCGTTTCCCTGTAGAGGGAGAAAATTATCATAAAACGGCTTACGAGCTATCTCAGAAGTTTATTGGTGCTGCAACCGCAGTGCGAACTTCAAGCCAACAGACTGAATCAGTACATTATGAGCATGCCTAAACTGGTAGGAATTTTAAATGTAACGCCTGATTCTTTTTCGGATGGCGGAAAATATAACACAACTGATGCAGCACTAAAACACGCAGCACTTCTGATTGAGCAGGGTGTGGATGTGATTGATGTGGGGGCTGAATCAACACGCCCTGGTGCTGTATTATTGAGTGCAGAAGAAGAATGGGATCGTGTTGGTGCTATTATAGCTGCTCTGTGCGAGCGTTATAGTGGAGATGTTCAGCTAAGTTTAGATACAAGACACCCTGAAAATGCAGATAAAGCCATAAAAATGGGTGTTTCGTGGATTAATGATGTGAGCGGTGCAGATAACCCTCAGATGCTGCAAGTGTTAGCTTCTGCCCCTGAATCAGTGCGTTTGGTGGTGATGCATCATTTGGGCATTCCGGCAGATAAAGAGAAAACCTTGCCCAAGGATCAGGATGTGGTTTCGGTTTTAGTAAAGTGGGCAAAAGACAAGTTAGCTACTTTAGAAGCTGCGGGTGTTAGTCGTGAGCGGGTGATTCTGGATGTGGGTATTGGATTTGGCAAAACAGCTGAGCAATCGTTGCGCTTGATAAAACATATAGATGCAATGCGCCATTTTGGTGTTGAATTACTTGTAGGGCACTCGCGCAAATCGTTTCTTTTGCCGTTTAGCGGAGATGAAGTAGAAGCGCGTGATGCTGCCACGCTTGCTGTTTCGGTGTTTCTTTTAAGTAAGAAGGTGCAGTATTTGCGCATACATAATGCTGCAATGCATCAGGGTGTGCTGCCGCTTGTAAATCAGCTTTTTGGGAGATAATGTACCATGGTATTTATGCCACATTGGCCAACTTTGTTAGGTGAAAAGCCTATTAATTATGGGCTTGAACGTATTGAAGCGTTGATGGAAAAGCTGGGAAATCCCCAACTAAAGCTTCCACCGGTGGTGCATGTGGCAGGCACAAACGGTAAAGGCTCTACCTTGGCTTTTTTGCAAGCAATACTTGAAGCTGCTGGCTATCGAGTGCATCGTTATACATCGCCTCATCTACTGCAATTTAATGAACGAATTGTATTGGCAGGCAAGCCTATCAGCGACGACTATCTTCATGAAATTATGGAAGAGTGTAGGGCGGTTGCTGATGGTATTCCGGTAACTTTTTTTGAGGGTACAACTGCGGGTGCCTTTTTGGCTTTCTCAAAAGTGGAAGCGGATATTGTGTTATTGGAAACAGGTCTTGGTGGTCGGTTGGATGCGACAAATATCATCCCAAGCCCAGTGCTTACAATTTTAACGCCAATTGCAATGGATCATATGGAATATCTTGGTCCAACATTGGAGTTAATTGCGGGTGAGAAAGTGGGCATCATGAAACAGGATTGCCCTTGTGTGGTAAGTTTGCAGAGTGAAGAGGTGATCCAAGTTATCGAACGCAAGGCAGAAGAAAAGAACAGTAAAACTATTTCGCTCGGATATGATTTTGATATAGAGCCGCTGGAAGATGAAAGCTTCATGTATCACCAAAAAGAAGGTGAAAGTAAGCATTTTCCTGTGCCTGGTCTAGCAGGTGCGCATCAGTATGTTAATGCAGCAACCGCGATTACGTCTGCACTAGCGCTAAAGCAGTTTAAAATTGATGATAAACATATTGCAAAAGGTTTGCAGAACGTGCAATGGCCGGCAAGATTGCAGCGCCTTAGGGCTGGAAATCTTGCGTCACTTTTGCCAGCTAAGTGGCAATTGTGGCTTGATGGTGCGCATAATGATGCTGCAGCACATGTGCTAGCGTGTACGTTAGAAGATTGGCAGCAACAGCAGCCTATGAAAACCTATGTAATTTTAGGCATGACGCGTGGAAGAGATGTTGCGCGTTTTTTATCCTTCATGAAAAACCATATCACCTATGTGGCAGGTATTTTGGTGGAAACCGAGCCCTCTGCCATAAAAGCAGAGGCAGTTGCGCAGGCAGCTCAATCGATTGGTATTGAATCTGAAGCGCATGATTCTCTCGAAGATGCGATTATTGCAATTACAGAGCTTCATCAAGGTTTAGAGCCTGCAAGGATTCTAATCACCGGCTCTCTTTATCTCAGCAGCGATGCACTAAAAGCAAACAAATAGGCACTGGGTAAAAATTGCCTAGTTTGTAGTCTTGTAGGGCAGCTCTTGCCTTAATGTAGGAGGCTTTGCGGGCGCTACTTAACTCGGTTCTTGTATGTAAGTGCTGCTTTTCTTGGGTTTTTAAAAATTAAAATTAATAAAGTTGAAATTGGCACGGCGATTGCATTGCTTTAGGGGATATTAACTTTAATTGTAAAAGTCCATGGCCGTATCACTAGATACATTATTAGCAGCTCAGTCGAATAAAGCGCAAAGCATTACCAAGCGTTTAGATTCGGCTCGTTCAGCTTTCTCGGCTAAATCGGATGATGATTTTTCTCGTTATATTGAGGATGCTCCTGAGCCACTAAAAGAGCCATTGAAGCAAGAAGCTCAAGAATTTAAACCGCAAGTCAAAAAGCTTGATGACTATCGCAAAGAAGCGAGGTCTGAAGTTGAAGAAGTGGTTGAGCAGGTAAGTGGTAAGTTTTCTGAAGTTGAGCAAGCAGATGTTCAGGTCAAAGAGGAAGGTGCTTCTCAGCAAGGTGAAGTTGTGGTGTTGGATGCTGCAAAAGAAGTTGTCGCGACAATCTTGCCTGATGAGGTGCAAGTAAAAACTGCGCAGGAGCGTGGTATTGAAAATATACAGAATGTAGCATTAACAGGAGTAGCTAAAGGTGAAGTTGCTACTAATCCTGCGGATGCTTCAGCGCCTGAGTTGCTTGCAAGGGGTGGAAAAATAATTGAGAGTCAGCGTCAAGTCGGTGCTCTTATTGTGAATCAGTTGCAAGGTACGTCAACAACAGCTGGTGGTTTGAGTGATGGTGATGTTGCGGCGCAGCAGTTGGTTTTTGGTCAGTTTCCTGTGGCTGCAAGCTTGGGCTTGTCGGGTCAGCAAGAAGTGGTAAGCTTAAATAGTGGTGTTGATACGCCAGTAAGGTCACAAGCACCGCAGTCGGCTGTAAATGTTGCGCGCCAAAGTAAGTTAGTTGCTCAGCAAGTGAGTGCGGAATCATCACTGGTGCAATTAGAAGATGCAACCTCTAAGCAAGTTGCTACTGTAAACCATCTAGGTGAAAACCCAGTGTTGGCTCAACAAACAGTAGGAAAGTCAGCCGAGCAATTGATTGTCAAGTTAGATGATTTGAAAGGTCTTGCTTCAAAGCAGCTTCAACATGCTTCATCTTCGGAAGGGGTAGCTGTTGATGCTAAAGTAAGTGCCCAACAGGTTGCTGCTGAGCAGGTAAGGTTGGGTCAGCAACAGAATGGCCAGTCACAATCGCAACAGCAACAGTCTGGTAAGAGCGCTGCGGTGCAACAAGTGGGTGCGGGCATTTCGGCAGAAGGCACTAAAGATTTGGATGGGCTGCTATCTAATAAATCTAGCGCAGAGAATATTAAAACAGATGCTTCACAAATAATTGATAGCCCTAAGTTTAAAGAATATATGAAGTTAGTGGAAGTGCAGGGCAATGCCCGTACACACACAAATCAAGGTGCTGATAAAGCCGAATCAGTGCTAGCGCAAATTAAATTTGGTATGGCAGCAGCAGCGGCAAAGGGTGAAAAGCATATTTCTATCCAGCTTTATCCTAAAGAACTTGGGACGGTGGATGTGCATATGAAAATTTCAGCGAGTAAAGGTGCTGAAATTACCGTGGTAGCGGAAAAGTCAGAAACGGCAAGTATGTTGCAGCGCGAAGCGCAAAGCTTAAAGGAAGCGCTAAATGACGCACTAAAAAATCAAAACACGCAGCTTAATTTTTCTTTCCGAGAGGAAGGTAATGGGCAAGGAAAGTCAATGGGTTCGCCTTTTAACGGTAAAGGTTTTGGTCAAGATTTAATTGAAGGTGCAGAGGAGGCGATACCGCCACTTCGTCAGATGCACCTAAGTATGGAAAGGGGTGTTAATCTTGTAATTTAGCAAGATAGGCGCAAGGAGGAAAATATGTCTAGTATTTCAAGTATTGCAAGTCAAGCGGTAGCGTCACAAAGTAAAAGTGATGTTGCGCGTCAGACGTTAACTGGTAATTTTCAAGACTTTTTAACATTGTTCGTAACGCAATTAAAACATCAAGATCCACTTGAGCCGATGGAGACAAGTGAGTTTACCAACTCGTTAGCAAACCTTTCATCGGTTGAGCAAGCAGTGAATATGAACAGTAATATGGAAAAGTTATTGGAGAAATTTTCGGCATCTCAAGTAAGTGATTCTGCAAGCTATATTGATAAAATGGTTGAGTTTTCATCTTCAAGTTTTTCGCTTGAGGGTGGTAAAGCAGAGTTTACCTATGATCTTGAATCAAATTCAAATGCAACGCCTATCGCTATTATGGATTCGAAGGGAAACTTGGTGATGCAGCTATCAGGCTCTACGTCAGCAGGTAAGCATTCGGTTCAGTGGGATGGTAAGGATGCGGATGGTAATCAACTTCCAGATGGAATTTACTCACTCACCGTAGGCGCTGAAGCAAAAAATGGTGAAATAACCTCTGTGCCAACAACCGGCACAAGCCGTGTTACCGGTGTAAGTTTTGAAGATGGTGATACGGTTATAGAAGTTGCGGGATTTGGTATCTCATTAGCGGATATCATTTCGATTCGCTCAAACAAATTATAAAAAATAAAGAATAAGTTTGATACTTAATAAGGAGAAAAATTATGGTAGCCGGAGCAATTACATCGTCCGTATCAGGGCTGAGAACGACAGGAAACTCAATTAGCTCAATTGCAAATAACATTGCTAACGCAGAAACCATTGGCTATAAGCGTAAACTTACAACATTCTCGTCACTTGTAGCCGGAGCTGTTGGTGGAGGTGTAACCTCTACGGAGCGCTCGTTTGTAGATGCTCAAGGCTTGGTGCAAAGCACAGGCAGAGATACCGACCTCGCTATTTCAGGAAATGGATTTTTTGCAGTGCAAAATGCTGCAGGTGAGACATTTTTTACTCGTGCAGGTTCTTACACTATCAATAACCGTGGTGAAATGGTCAATGAAGCAGGCTACACACTGCTTGCATGGCGATTGAATAATGATGGTTTGAAACCGGGTGATCCAGGAAACGCAGAAAACACAACGCCTTCAGAATCTACGGATAGTTTATCAGTTGTTGATATTAATACTATTAGTGGTACAGCGGCGTCGACATCAAGTATCGATATTGGGATGAACCTAAATGCTTCTCAAACTACTTTTCAAGGTGCAACTGCGACCATTGATTTGCAATCAACCACAAATAGTGGCAAAGGGCAGAATGATATTATTGAACCATCTCCGGGTATTCAAGTAGGAGATACCATTTCTTTTGGTGTGCAGGGAACGACCAGCACTTTTACGTATGGTGGCTTCTCTAATTCTTATAATGTGAATAATGGTTTGTTTGGAGTGACGAGTTCTACTGCAGCATTTTTGACCGGTGCACAAACTTCAGGCAGCAACCTAACTGATGGAGATCAGTTTACGATTACTCCTACAGGTGGGACAGCTATTACCTTCACTTACACCACCACGAATCCTGACCCTAATAGTGGTGAATTTAATAGCCTTTCTACATTGCAACAGGCTATTGATGATACTTCTGAGTTGAATGCAACATTATCGACCGCTGGTGTGCTTTATGTTTCAGCAACCGATGCCGATAGTGCACTCACATTTGCGGATGTAAGCAGTAGTAACTTAGATGAAGAGCTTGGTTTCTTCAATGTTGCTGCGGGTTCTAATCGCTTTAATACGCTCGCAGGATTGGCAGCGCAGGTGAATCAGCAGTCAACAATTCAAGCTACAATTAATAATCCTTCATCGTCTACAACGATTGAAATATTTAGTACGGATCCTTTGCAGGATTTGGTTGTTAGTAAAAACTCAGACTTAGCAACCATTGCATTTAGAACACCTGAGAATTTCAATAAAACAGAAACAGGTATCATAACACCTACTTTAGGTGCAGGTATTTCAGGTACAATGATTCCTGAAACATCAACCATTACTATTACTGATGCAACAGGTGCTGATACATTTGTCTATGGTGGTATAGGTTTTTCTGATGAAATTAGTACAACTAATGCCATTTTCAACGTCACCAGCCCGACTGATACGATAACAGCGGGTGCAGCAGCTGGAATCGATGATACAGATACGATTACCATTGGTGACGGTACAAACAACGTGGTACTGACTTTTGGAGCGGGTGGTGGACAATTTAATACGCTTGCTGAAATGGCTACGCTAATTAATAACGATGTTAACTTTAGCGCGGAAATTACAAATAACCGTTTGTATGTTATATCGCTGGGTGACCCTGATGCGCAGATTACCTTTGCTACAGCAGATGTCTCGGGCTCAGGTTTTATATCGAATGCAGGGCTTGCGGCTGATCTTGGTGGGTCGTTTACTGCAGGTGGTCAGGTGGCAGCTGCAGGTGCAAATCGCTTTAACTCACTGCAGTCTTTAAACGATCAAATTAACGCCTCAGCCATTGGAACAACTTCAACCTTAACCACAGGTGTGGGTGCAACCATAGCGCTGACCGATGGCACAAATGGTGCGACAGATCAAATTAGCTTTACAGGCACTTCAAACGGTGCTTTGCTCGCTTCTCTTGGTTTAGTGACGGGTGATGTGGGTGATGATTTTATCACAGAGTTGGGACTATCTTCACTGAGTGATGATGGTGGAACAACTACGCTGGGTGATACAGATAGCCAAGTCACTATTGCACAATCTTATGACCCGGCAGCGGCAAGTTCCAATATGGCAAGTGGTGCAGTTGATGCGCAATTTAGCCGTAACATCCAGATATTTGATTCACTGGGAACAGGGCACGACTTCCGCTTAGCCTACATTAAAACAAGTGTTAACGAGTGGGCGGTTGAGTTTTACTCAATTGATGAAACTGAAGTTGTGACGACCAATAGCGATGGTTTGGTAGCAAGCGGCACCCTAACTTTTAATGGTGACGGTAGTTTGAACTCAGTCACCGGTTCGATTGCGGATGAATTTACAATAGCTTGGGCTGCATCTGTAGGTGCAATTGATAACGTGGTAACAATGGATCTTGGTACAGCAGGTGATATTGGTATTGGCCTAACTGATGGTGTGCGTCAGTTTGATTCATCCTATAACGTAGAATTTGCAGAGCAAAATGGTGTATCTGCCGGTCAGTTTACATCCATTAGTATCGATGAAAATGGCTTTGTAAGTGCAAACTTTACCAACGGTGAGGTGAAACAAATTTACCAGATTCCGATTGTACTAGTGGCAAATGCGAACTTACTGCGTGAAATCAGTGGTGGCGTGTATGCGACTACGCAAGGCTCTGGTGATCCTAACTTGAAAGTGGTTGGTAACGGTGGTGCGGGTACGATTGTACCACAAGCACTGGAAGGCTCAAATACCGATTTGGCAGAAGAGCTAACCCGTATGATTCCAACACAAACTGCTTATAATGCATCTGCAAAGGTGATTACCACCGCAGATGAGATGCTTGAAACCCTAAACCGTATTTAAGCATTAACAGACTTCTCTTCCTTTGTCTCATGAAGAGGTAGTGGTGATTATTCAATAAAAGAATAATCGTTGCTGCCTCTTCTTTACATTGAGCAATAAGCGTCCTATATAAGATGCATATTTATCAAAAAATGCATAAAAGATGGTGCGTTTTATCAAGAAAGCAAAGGAAAAACACATGTTTACTTCCATCGCAAAAAAGATTTTCGGTACAGCTAATGAGCGTATTGTTAAAGGTCTAGAAAAAAACATTGAAGCTATCAATGCACTAGAGCCTGAATTGAAAAAGCTTTCTGATGCTGAACTCTGTGCAAAAACAGATGAGTTTAAAGCACGTATTGCAAATAACGAAACCCTAGATCAACTACTAACAGAAGCTTTTGCGGTTGTGCGTGAAGCCAGTGTGCGTGCACTTGGAATGCGCCATTTTGATGTGCAATTGTTAGGCGCGATGGTGCTTCACAAGGGTATGATTACCGAAATGAAAACCGGTGAAGGTAAAACGTTGGTGGCAACACTAGCGGCTTACTTAAATGCGCTAGAAGGCAAAGGTGTGCACGTTATTACAGTAAACGACTATCTGGCTAAACGTGATAGTGCTTGGATGGAAAAGCTTTATGGTTTTCTAGGTTTAAGTGTGGGGTGTATTACCAATGAGCTGCGCGATGATGCTCGAAAAGCAGCCTATGCAGCAGATATTACTTACGGTACAAATAACGAATTTGGCTTTGACTATTTGCGCGATAATATGAAGTTTACCCGTGAACAAATGGTGCAGCGCGAGCATCACTACGCAATTGTCGATGAGGTGGATTCAATCCTCATTGATGAGGCTCGTACACCACTTATTATTTCAGGCCCCGCTGAAAATAGCTCTGAATTATATGTGCAGGCTAATAAGCTGATACCAAAGCTTAAAAAAGAAGATTATGAAGTAGACGAGAAGGCAAAAACCGCCTCTCTTACCGAAGATGGTAATCAGCATATGGAGTTGTTACTTCAAGAATCAGGTATGCTTGAGGAAGGAAAGAATCTTTACGATTTTGAATCACTCTTGCTAGTACATCATGTGAATCAGGCGCTTAAAGCCCACATGCTTTTTGAAAAAGATAAAGATTACATCGTAAAAGATGGACGTGTTGTGATTATTGATGAGTTCACAGGACGTATGATGGATGGGCGTCGTTATTCAGAAGGGCTTCATCAAGCGCTTGAGGCAAAAGAAAATGTAGCCATTCAGAATGAAAACCAAACGCTAGCATCTATCACCTTCCAAAATTATTTCCGTATGTATCACAAGCTTGCTGGTATGACAGGAACAGCAATGACGGAAGCATCTGAATTTAGTGATATTTATAAACTGGAAGTGGTAGAAATACCAACCCACCGAAATATTGCGCGCGTAGATGAAGATGATGATATTTACCGCACGGCAGAAGAGAAATATCAAGCAATTATTAGTGAAATTGCTGCGGTGCACAAAAAGGGTCAGCCAATTTTAGTGGGTACAGTTAGTATCGAAAATTCGGAGCTGGTTTCATCCCTTTTAAAGAAAAATAAAATTACACATCATGTGTTAAACGCCAAGCATCACGCGCAGGAAGCGAGTATTATTTCTCAAGCAGGGCGTCTGGGTGCGGTGACGATTGCTACCAATATGGCAGGCCGTGGTACGGATATTATGCTGGGTGGAAATCCGGAAATGCTACTGGCGGAGGAGTTACTAAAGCATCCTGATGCTTCTGAGAAAAAGAAAGCAGAACTGGAAGAGAAAATTAAGAAGCAAGTAGTAGAAGAAAAACAAGCAGCGCTTGAAGCTGGTGGGCTTTATGTGCTTGGTACCGAGCGCCATGAAAGTCGCCGTATCGATAACCAGCTGCGTGGCCGTTCAGGACGTCAGGGCGACCCTGGAAAAACAAAATTCTTTTTGTCGCTTGAAGATGACTTAATGCGTATTTTTGGCTCTGAGCGTATTGGCGGTATGTTGCAAAAGCTTGGTTTGAAAGAGGGCGAGGCTATTACACATCCGTGGATTAGCCGTGCTATTGAAAAAGCCCAGAAGAAAGTGGAGGCACACCACTATGATACACGTAAGAACTTGCTTAAATTTGACGATGTAATGAACGATCAACGCAAAGTTATTTTCGAGCAGCGTATTGAAGTTATGGAAGCACAAGACATTAGTGATCTTGTTGCTGAAATGTGTGAAGATGTAAACGAGGCAATGGTGCAGGCGCATATTCCTGAAAAATCTTATGCCGAGCAATGGGATGTAGAAGGTTTGCAACATGAAGTGATGCGCACCTATGGGATTGAGTTGCCAATCAAAAAATGGGCATCAGAAGAAGGAATTGCTGATCTTGAAATTACCGAACGCTTGCATCAGGCAGTAAAAGCTTTCTTTAGCGATAAAGAAGCACATTATGGCTCTGAAGTGATAAGGCTGGCTGAAAAGCGAGTGGTACTACTAACGCTCGATCAGCTTTGGAAAGATCATTTGCTATCACTGGATCATTTGCGTCAGGGTATAAACTTGCGTGCCTACGGTCAGAAAGATCCGCTGAATGAATATAAGCGTGAAGCATTTAACCTGTTTGAAGCGATGTTAAACCATTTGCGTGAACTAGTAGTGACGCGACTTGCCTACATTGAATTTGCAATGGATCCAGAAAGTAAACAGGCTGTTGCCAGAATGCCTGTGCAACCTAATCAAAAAATGGTAGAGTCACGACAAGATCCTGCCATGGTAAATCAACCACAAGGTGCTACAGCACAAGGCAAGGTATCACCCTCACTTGCGCCTGTACGTCAACGCGTTAGCCAAGATGATCGCGATCCTGCTAATCCTGAAACATGGGGAAGAATTGGGCGTAATGAAGCCTGCCCATGTGGTTCTGGTAAAAAATACAAACAATGCCACGGAAAGCTTCAGTAGTATTTAAACACTGAGGCTTTTCTTCTAATTAAGAGCTTGTAAGAAAATGGTGGGCTGAGGAAGACTTGAACTTCCGACCTCACGCTTATCAGGCGTGCGCTCTAACCAGCTGAG
>CAYGPX010000015.1:0-13450 GCA_964351935.1 uncultured Rickettsiales bacterium
TGCAGATGCGGCATCTATTCGGCTTTTAAAACTATTTTCCGCACCAAACTGAAAGAATGTCACCTCAAACAACTCCATATCACTATTGGATACTCTGAGTGCACGAATCATCTTTTTACCATCCCCATTCATATCTGGCTGCCTTAGCCACAGCCCGGATGAGGATACCGAAAGCATACTTGTTGAGCCTTGGAAGTATTTTGCTTCAATCTGTTCAAATTTTGAAAGCATCGTGGCCGAAAGTGGGTTAAATACCGTTGTAACTAACACCCCGATAGCAAACGCGCATAAAATTACCGGTGTTAAAAACTGTAGGGCTGAAATTCCGGCAGCGCGTGCCACCACTAACTCGGAAGAGCGGGTCAATTTCGTCAAGGCCATGACCCCCCCTAACAAAATTGCAAAAGGTAATACTTCTTGCAAAGTGTAGGGCAACTTGAGTATCACCATGTTCAGCATAATACCGAATGGCACATCCTTGGCGTAGGCTCTTCGAATAATTTCCAGCGCATCAAACACCATAATCAATGTTACCAACACACCCAGAATAACACCAACACCCGCTAGAAAATGACGAATAAGATATTTTGACATGGTAAAAGGAATCATCGTCATGTGCGCCTCCCCCATTTTTTATCTTCTAAATGTTGCTTTATACCCGATAAAAGTGCTGATATATCATAGATACTCGGCATCGTTGCTCTGGCTGCGATAAGCAAATAAGTACTAATTGCCAATGCCACTAATGGATTTAAATAAAGAAGTATTAAAAAATATGGAGCAGACGACGAAATATTTTTAAATACCAAGTCCAGCACCAACACCACCCCAGCGCATACCGAAGCCACCAACACTCGCTTCCACTGTCCACGACGGTTAAATTGACCCGAAAGCAAGGCCGCCAAAGCAATAAACGTCATAGCAATACACAAAAGCGGCCAAACCAAGCGATGATGCCCTTCTGCACGCAATTTACCGGCGATTGACTTAGAAAATTCATCTTCGGGATTGAATAGCTCATGCAAAAAGCGTTCTTCGGGTTCACGCCAACGTTCAGCACTTTGCTTGGCATACACACTAATATCCATCGCATATTGGTCAAAATAGAGAACTGAAAGATTGCCATTTTCTCCTATTTCCTGACGGTTGCCATTTATCATATCAAAACGAGGGCCAAAATCGGTTTGCACCATGCGGCCTTCTTGCGCCATAAGCGTGATAGGTTTTTCAGCATTTCGGCTATCATGCACCAAAATACCCTTTAGCAATCCATCAGGCTGACGCGTATCGATATAAACCGTCAAACCTTTAGCAGGGTTACTAAAAACGCCTTCTTGCAGCAACACTGCAGCATAATTATCGCGTACAAAGCTTTGTGTGTCTTTAAATTCGCGATAAGCAGCCGGAACAAGATAAAGACTCAGCACATAACACAACACCATGACCACTGCCGCTACCATCATCGCAGGTTTCCCCAGTGATAAGCGACTAAGACCCGCACTTTTTAGCACTAAAATTTCACTATCCAGCGTAAGCCGGTTGTAACTCATTACCGTGGCGCAATAAAGGCCAATAGGCAGAATAATCAACAGCAGCGAGGGTAAAATAAGTGCTGAAAGATATAAAAAAGTTGAAACACCTAAGCCACGATTGACGATTAAGTCAATAAATCGAAGTGACTGCGTCAACCAGATAATACCCGTTAAGGTCATCGTGATAACAAGCAGAGGCATCGATAAATGGTAGTTAATATATCGTACGTAACGTTTCATTGAATTTAGACTTCTTGTCCTCTTTCTTAAGTGCTGGCTTATAAAAATTAGCCACAGTGTAGAGTTATCGCACTATAGCGTCTAGTACAAAAATACAGCTTAGGGCTTATTTGGTCATAGAAATCTTCACCCAGAGTGCATCCTCGCAACACATACTAAGACAACCAAGTTTAATCTTGATAGCTTTAATAATTACAACAGCTTAGAAGTTTTCTTTTAACCACTGCCCAAACTGCAAGAACACAACTTTCAAACCTTTCTTATCCAAAACTGCTAGGCCTTGCTGCTCCAATTCGCGCTGCTTTTTCACGTAATCAAGCATGCCTACACACACCGAGAATGCTGGCCCGCTCGTGCTTTCTGCACTGCCTTTTATCTCACGTGGTACGCCGCGCACGGCTCTTTTACCAAATACATGCCCTGCAAATTGCCTTACTCCGGCAAGCTGACTTGCACCACCCGTCACCACCAGCCGACCGCCCATTCGCCCATAACCGGCAACGCTCAACTTCTGTTTTACAAGCTCAAACATCTCTTCTACACGCGGCTGAATAATTCTCACTAATGTGGCGCGCTGCACATGTGCCACATCTTCATTGCCGCCATCTTTTTGCGGAACATCAATAAGCTCTTGTTCATCACGTGGGCTACTGACTACATTTCCATAAAGCGTTTTTATGCGCTCAGCACTGGCAATATCCGTTTCAAGCCCTAAGGCAATGTCATTTGTAATATGCATTCCACCAACAGGAATACTGTCGGCATAAACCATCTCTTCGCCTTTAAAGATAGCGAAAGATGTTTGCCCTGCACCCATATCCAGCACCAGTGTTCCCAATTTTTTATCATCTTCGTTCAAACAAGCAAGGCCAGCCGCATAAGGGCTACTTACATAGGCTTCAATATCAAGGTGGCATTTTGCCAAACAGCGGATAATATTCGTCGATATGCTCGCCTCAACTCGCATCACATGCATCACTGCTTCAAGCTTATGCCCAAACATGCCGCGCGGATCACTCACACCATGACGACCATCAAGCGCATATTCCAGTGGAAGCGTATGCAATGCTTGGTCACCACTTTTTCGTACCTCTTCCTGAGCTTTCTGAAGCAGTACTACCATATCTCTTAAGCCAACTTCACGCCCACCGGTCTCGGTTTCTACTTTTAAAAGGCTCGATTGCACTCCATTACCAGCAAGCCCCACCATCACCTTGTCTACATTTATATCCGCCATCTTTTCAGCAGCACTCACTGCGGCTGAAATGCAGCGTTCTGCCGCGGCCATATTAGTGATATTACCGGCACGGATTCCCTCAGCCAACTGATGACCAATGCCCAGAATTTCCATATCTCCTTGCTGATTCTGCTTAGCAATAAAGCATGATATCTTTGAAGTACCTAAATCAAGAACCGCCACAGGTTCTTGGCTAGACTGAAAAGCACGAAGGGGTTTTTTCATGTATGGTTTCCTCCATCGCTTGTGTGCCCTTTTTCTTTACCTGATTTCTTTTCAATAAAAAGCTTTTCGGGAATTTTCAAATTAATTGAAATAATATCACTGTCCGAGAGAATGTTTTTTTCTTCGTGCAATTGCGCTAAATAGCTCCACATCGCCTCTGGCTTGTTTTCAGGAAGCATAATACGCATATCGTTTCTTAAAATCACATCCCACCGGCGTTCCGAAACCCTCACCATCGAAGAAACCAGTGGCCGTAGAGATTCCTGACTTTCTAATATTTGCATCACTTCTGACAAATGATAGGGTGCATCAGCGCCCACCAGAATCAAATAATTTGAAAAAGCACCAATATCATCAACGTCAATCACCACTGCATCCGCATCCAGCAATCGCAGTTTCTGATCCACCTGCCATAGCGCAACAGGAATGCGCTCAACAATTCTCACGGTAATTGTGGAAGGATACTGCCGCTCCACTTCTGCATAACGTACCCATGGCAGCGCTTCTAATCTTATTCTAATCTCTTCAAGTGGCACTGAAAAAAGCGGCATACCAATTTTAACATCCATCACCTCGAGTATGGATTCTGTTTTGGTATGTTCCTGCCCCTCAAGATAGACATTCTTCAGTTGAATATCTTTTTCTACCGCCAGTTTTGCCATCTGGCTATCAACGAAAAAGTAAAGCGTCTGCGGCACATCTTTATAGACCGCCCAACTAAAAAGCACCAAAAGCACCACACTCACCAACGCTAAAGGTGTTTTAGTAAGCCAAACAATGCTTTTTACCAAGCCCTTGATAAAAAGCACAACTAATCTTATAAAACGCCCCGTTTTTGATGTATTTAGTGCCTGTGCTTTACCTTTTGTAGTGTTCTTCGACTTACTTACGAATGATCGCATCTTGCACTCTCTACCAATCTCTTGACGAGATCATCAAAAGAAATCCCAACATACTTCGCAATTTCAGGCGCAAGTGAAAGTGGCGTAAATCCAGGATGGGTATTAATTTCCAGCATGTATAACCGCCCAGTACCTTCATCATCATAGCGAAAATCACTCCGTGTGATGCCCCTGCATCCCAACGCATTGTGCGCAAGCGCCGCTATTTTCATAGCCCCCTGATAGACACCTTCATCCACAGGAGCAGGCATCAAATGGATAGTTTTACCATCCATATACTTATTTTCGTAATCATAAAAACCACTCTTAGGTTTTAGCTCAATCACACCCAAAGCCTCACCGTCCATCACCGCAACACTTAGTTCGCGCCCGGGGATATATTGTTCAACCAAAAAACGCTCGCAATGCTTGGGTAAAAGTGATTCATCCACTTTCTTAGGCCCACCTTCAAACATCACCACCACACCCACACTTGAGCCTTCATCCACAGGTTTTACAACATAAGGACGCGGAAAAACATCACCAGCAAGCACTTGCTTTCTGCTTACTACTTTGCCTTTAGCAAATAAAATATTGTGATGTTCTAAAAAGCTTTTCGTTACCTGCTTATCCATCGCCAGCGCCGAAGCCCTAACGCCCGAATGTGTGTAAGGAATATGCATTATTTCAAGCAAACCTTGAATGCAGCCATCCTCGCCATAGGTACCATGAAGTGCATTAAATACGACGTCAGGTTTCAAATCAGCAAGCACTTTGGCAACATCTCTACCCACTTCTACAGGCGTTGCTTTATACCCCAGACGACCCAGCGCCTCAATCACACCTTTTGCGGACATCCGCGACACTTCTTTTTCCGATGATAAACCGCCCATAAGTACGGCAACATGCTTCGATCCACTCATTTGCTAAAAACCCAATTTAACCAAAAAACCTATAGAAGAAAAACATCATAAGCACAGTTATCTTTAGAGGAAAGTAGAAAATAGGGCGATTTCTATTTCATTTTATATCGCCATCTGCAAGCAACCATCTTTAAAAATTTATTACAGGGAAGAATTAGCTATCTTTCAACAATTTATCCTTGGCAAACCACATGATTCTGTGCATATTAAAGGGGCAAAAACAATATATGGTGTTGATACGCGAAATGCAAAAAGCTTTAACGCTATTTTTTATACTTCTTGCCACTTGGTTTGTGCTATCGGGCTTTTTTAGCCCGCTATTTGTTATACTGGGCGTGATAAGCTGCGCGCTCGCTGTATGGTCTCAGTTCCGTCTTCACCCACGCTACGAAAGCATTGCATCTTTTACGCACCTCATCCACATGCCGGCTTATAGCCTATGGCTTATCAAAGAAATTATCACCTCCAGCTTTGCTGTTGCCAAAATAGTGTGGCGACCCGTCATTAATATCTCTCCTGTTTTTGCGTGGATACCCACCGCTCAGCGTGACAGCCTAAACCAAACCATCTTTGCAAACTCTATCACGCTCACTCCCGGCACTGTTACTGTGCTTGTGCGCGGCAACCAAATTGGGGTACATGCACTTTCACAAAGCGGCATCGATGATTTATGGGAAGGCGATATGGATAGGCGCGTCACAAAGCTAAGCCAAGAGGCCGTATGATTTTCTTTGCCGCCGCTATTGTTGGAATTTTGGTGAGCTTCATCATGCTATTGGCACGTATGGCGCTAGGGCCAACCATTTTTGACAGGCTGTTGGTAATGAACAGTGCAGGCACATGCATCCCGCTTATTATTATTTTGCTGGGCGAGGCACAAGGCACTGAATTCTATCTCGACATCGCACTGATTTATGCACTCATAAACTTTGTTTCCACCATCGCTTTTTTACGGTATTTCGAGAACCGTCCGCTTGAAGATAACTCCTCCAATTCTGCGGAGGCAAACTAATGGTCGAACAAATTCTATTTTACATTAGCTGGGCACTCATTTTTGTTGGCGTATTTCTCATTTTTACAGGTGCATTAGGCGTACTACGCTTTCCTGATTTCTTTTCTCGCCTTCATCCTGCTGGCATGATTGATTCATGCGCGGTACTTTTTATTGTAGCAGGCTTGGTGGTTCAGCATGGGTTTACTCTCTTTTCCCTAAAGCTTGTGCTGCTGGCACTTTTTATTCTTATCACTGGCCCAACCGCTACGCATGTGTTGGCCAAAGTTGCGATGCTACAAGGCGTTGTGCTTCCAAAAAAACAACCGCTTCATAGCACATCGACAAAAACGCCTAAAGATAGGGGAACGCTATGACATTTCCTCATCTTATTATTTTGCTAGATTTTACCATTCTCTTTTTATTGCTGGTCACTGCACTTGGCGCAGTTATTAGTAACAATTTAGTGTTCAGCACCATTTTATTAAGTGTGTTTAGCCTGTTGATGTCACTGCAATATCTAATCCTTGGCGCGCCTGATGTAGCCATAACTGAAGCAGCCGTTGGCGCAGGCATCAGCACTGTGCTACTTCTACTATCCCTTTCCATTACAGGTGAGCGTGAGCACACAACGCATGGTAATTTTTTAGTTCCCGCACTGGTGTTTTTATCCGTTGGCGGATTGTTAGGCTATGCCACCTTTAGCTTGCCTGCTTTTGGTGATGCGCTAGCACCTGCGCAAATTTACCTTTCGCCCTATTTTATTCAAGAGTCTTTCAATGATACTGGCATTCCTAATATCGTAACATCTATCTTGGCCAGCTATCGTGGTTTCGATACGCTGGGCGAAGTGGCGGTAGTATTCACTGCAGGTATTTGCGTATTGCTACTACTCGAAAAACCAACCGCGGATAAAACGCACGGAGGCACATCACATGAATGAGCCAGTCATCATCCGCACCGTAGTCCGCATTCTTGCCCCTTTCATTATTATGTATGGGCTTTACGTGCAGTTTCACGGTGAATATAGCCCGGGTGGCGGATTTCAAGCAGGCGTGATCGCCGCCGCTGCATTTATTGTCTTTGCGCTTGTTTATGGGCTTGATTCTGCCGAAAAGGCGCTGCCGCCAGAGGTAGTAAAAGCCGGAGGTGCTTTAGGATTGTTGCTCTATGCTGGCACAGGCGTTGCCGCTATCATAAAAAATGGCGAATTTTTGAACTATAGCGTACTCGCAGCCGAGCCAGTCAGCGGTCAACATTTGGGAATTTTTCTTATTGAAACAGGCGTGGGCATCACGGTCTTTTCTGTCATGATGGTTATTTTCTATGCCTTTGCGGAGCGCACCAGATGAGTGAATTGTTACATTATTACAATTACTGGGTATTTATTGCACTCATGCTGATAGGGTTTGTGGGGGTTATCACCCATAGCAACCTGATTAAGAAAATGATAGGGCTTGGCATTTTTCAAGTATCTGTGTTGCTGCTTTATGTTTCTTCCGGCAATATTTTGGGTGCAACCCCGCCAATATTGGTAGATGGTGCAACCACATACGTCAATCCACTGCCGCATGTATTGATGCTAACTGCGATTGTAGTCGGTGTGGCCATTTTGGCCGTAGGATTAGCGCTCGTGGTGCGCATAAAAGAAGCCTATGGGACAATGGAAGAAGATGAAATTTTAGAATTAGATGCTAAAAAACTTCCGGGAAAACCTCAAAACCCAATTCGAAAAGTAACCACAAAGCAGAAAACAACGCATGTTTCTAACTGATAACCTCATTGCTCTCCAAGTGGTAGTTCCGCTCATAAGTGCGCCACTCTGTGTGCTGTTGGCACGTCGTGGTGTGGTGGCGTGGGGCATTGCAACGATGGCAAGCCTTATCACCTTTGCGATTGCCTTGCTTTTGTTCTTTTCAGCACAAGGCGGGCAAGAAACAGCCTATTTAATGGGCGGGTGGCAGCCACCAATGGGCATCGAATATAATCTTTCGCCACTCAATGGGCTTTTGTTGCTTTTGATTTCAGGGGTGGCATTCATCACCTTATGCTATGCCAAAGAAAGCGTCAAAAAAGAGATTCTAGAGTCTAAACACGCACAGTTCTACACCGCCTTTTTGCTCTGCCTTGCAGGGCTTTTGGGCATTTTACTTACTAATGATGCGTTTAACACCTATGTGTTTTTAGAAATTTCGTCGCTTGCGACTTACGCCCTCATTGCCATGGGCAAAGATAGGCGCGCATTGGTTGCATCGTTTGAATATCTCATTCTTGGCTCAATTGGCGCAACGTTCATTCTGATTGCCATTGGCTTACTCTACATCATAACAGGTACGCTAAATATTAGTGATTTAGCCCTCCGTATTAGCGAAAATGGCCTATTAGAAAGCAGTGCACCACTAAAAACAGCACTTGCGTTCTTCACGATTGGCTTGTTGCTTAAGATGGGCGTATTTCCTCTGCATTTATGGCTCACTAACGGCTATAGCTACGCCCCCTCGTTTGTCTCGGCATTTCTTTCAGCCACGGCAACAAAGGTGATGGCTTACGTGCTGATACGTATTATTTTCCAGCTATTTGGCATTGAATTCTCATTTGGCGATATGCCCTTAGCCTACATACTGCTCATCTTTGCGCTTTTTGGGATGATTATTGGCTCGCTAGTGGCCGCATTTCAACAAAACAGCAAGCGATTGTTGGCCTATTCTAGCGTAGCACAAATTGGCTATATTCTGCTTGGCATTGGGCTTGCCAGCCAAGCAGGCCTTACCGCAGCAACCTTACAAATTTTTAGCCACGCCCTTGCAAAAGCCGCTGTGTTCATGGCCATTGGCTGTGTATTCTATCGCGTAGGCGGCACATCGCTGACTGATTTGCGTGGCATTGCCAAATATATGCCATGGACGCTATCCGCATTTGCCCTTGCAGGGCTGAGCCTCATTGGTGTACCTGGCACTGCGGGCTTTATCAGTAAGTGGTATCTGATTACTGCCTTAATGGAAAAACAGCTTTGGTGGTTGATAGCAGCACTGCTTTTCAGCTCGTTGCTTGCCGTGGTCTATGTTTGGAAGATAGTTGAATCTGCTTACTTCCAAGAAAGCTATCACCGCGATATTGCTGAAGCACCACTTGCGATGCTCATCCCGCTTTGGGTAATGGTTTTGCTTTCATTTATATTTGGTTTCTATACCGAATGGACAGTAGGCGTTGCCACGCTTGTTGCTTCTTCATTGATGGGAGGTAGCTTATGAGCTTAAGCCAACTCGTCACGTTTCTAAACAGCTGGGGCATTGTTATTGCAATTGCATTGCCGTTCTTAACCCTAGTTCCTATCACATTACTGGGTGAAAAACGCAAGAACCTGCGCGAAGCCAGCATTTTCCTATTTAGTGGCCTCACATTCGCCTGCTCATTTTATCTCTATTTACAATATGAGTACTCAGATGCGACCATTGCAATCACCCTGCTAGAAATGATGCCGGGGCTTTCTATTGCCTTCAACCTTGAAGCATTGGGGCTTATTTTTGCACTGGTAGCTTCGTCCTTATGGATTATTGCTACCATGTATTGCATCGGCTACATGCGCGGCAATAAAGAAAAACATCAAACCCGCTTTTATGCCTGCTTTGCCATTGCTATTGGCGCGGCACTTGGCATTGCCTTTTCTGCAAACCTCCTCACACTTTTTTTGTTTTATGAGGTGATGACAGTCTGCACCTATCCGCTGGTTGCGCACCATCAAACAGGGGAAGCAAAGCGCGGCGCACGTATCTATCTAGGGATGTTGATGGGGCTTTCCATCTTCTTGTTCTTACCCGCAATCATTGGCATCTGGGCACTCACCGGCACGCTTGATTTTACTATCGGCGGCATTTTAGAAGGCAAAGCAAGCAATGCAACCTTAGCCATTTTGCTCTTTATGTGTGTGTATGGCATCGGCAAAGCCGCCCTTATGCCGGCTCATCGCTGGCTGCCCGCGGCGATGGTTGCTCCAACACCGGTGAGTGCGCTTCTGCATGCTGTTGCCGTAGTAAAAGCGGGGGTGTTTTGTGTCGTCAAAATTGCGGTGTATATATTTGGTATCGATACGCTCTACTTTCTTTCTCACGAAGGTTTTTTCTACGGAACATGGTTGATGTATGCTGCAGGTTTCACCGTTATTGCGGCTTCATGTGTTGCCCTTGCACAAGATAACTTAAAAAAACGCTTGGCTTATTCCACCATCAGCCAACTTTCTTATGTACTTTTAGCACTCAGCCTTTTTTCACCCAAAGGCTTGATTGCTGCTAGTTTTCATATTGCTGCCCATGCATTTGGTAAAATTACCCTCTTCTTTGCAGCGGGCTCAATCTACACCGCCTCGAAGAAAAAGAACGTCAGCCAATTGCACGGTATTGGCCGCAAAATGCCATGGACGATGACTGCCTTTGCTATTGGTGCACTTTCAATGATAGGCATTCCCCCTGCTGCTGGCTTCATTACCAAATGGTACATGCTTCAAGGTGCATTTATAACCGATCAAATGTTTGTAGTTGCTGTTATCGCTATCAGCACACTGCTAAATGCTATGTATTTTCTACCTGTTATTGCTAAAGCATTTTTTGCTGACGAAGAAATAGAGGGTAATAAGAAGGCCAAAAAGTCTCATGGTGAAGCACCACGCAGCATTGTCATAGCACTCACCATTACGGCAATTGCTACGTTATTGTTATGCCTTGCGCCTGATGTATTTCTCTCACTCGCTTCAAAAGTAGGAGTAGAATAATGCCTGCAAAAAAAATAACGGCAAAGCGCCAGAAGAAAACTTCGCTCAATTTCAAAGCTCTACAGCCACTGCTAGCAATTGCATTAAGCCTCACCATCGTGGCCGATATTATTTTTCATACCACCAGTGACGATTTCACCACTGCTGATGTCGCATTTTACGCATGGTTTAGCGCCATTTCTTGCTTATTGTTGGTAGGAAGCGCGCATATTTTGCATAAATTTATTAAACGTCACGAAAAATATTACCTTCGGGAGGCCGCTTCTTATGAATAGTGAATTAATCGCGCATCTTCCTCCTGCTTTTATCCTAATTTTTGGCGGATTACTTCTCCCAATCTTTGAAACACGCGGCAGGCAAGCCCTTATTTTGGCCCTGCCACTACTTGCGCTCATCCAAAGCTGGAGCATTCCGGCTGAAGCAGGGCTTGTTGCGTTTCCATTAGCAGGAATTGATGTTTATCTGCTCTATTTGCACCCTTTCACCAAACTATTTGCCACAATATTTTGTTTAATGGCATTTGCTGGCGGTCTGTTTGGGCTTTCGCACTCACGTTTGGCTGAAACTTCTGCTGCTTTTGTCTATGCAGGTGGTGCATTAGGTGTCGTGTTTTCGGGCGACTTACTCTCCTTCTTCTTTTTTTGGGAGCTAATGGCAATTGCCTCCACCGTGGTTATCTTATGTGGCGGCACACAAGAATCACGCGCAAGTGGCCTGCGCTATGCCTACTTGCATTTTGTGGGCGGGGCGATTCTGTTATGCGGTATCACTTCCTATATCGCCCTCAGTGGCCACAGCGATTTTACTTTAATTCTAAGCCGAATGAATTGGATGCTAACCCTCACGCCGGATGCCTATACTGTCTCGCTTTGGTTAATGTTCATCGGCATACTTATCAACACCGCTACAGCTCCGCTTTCTGCATGGCTGAGCGATAGCTACCCTCAAGGCTCAACCACGGGGTCGGTGTTTCTTTCGGCTTACACAACTAAAACCGCTGTATTTGCTCTTCTCATCCTGTTTTCAGGTAATGAGTTACTTATCTATCTTGGCTTGTTCACAGCGTTTTATGGACTAATCTATGCCATTCTCGAAAACAACATTCGTCGCGCACTCTCTTATGGGCTAATTTCTCAAGTAGGCGTTATGGTTGCAGGCATCGGCATCGGCAGCGAAGCAGCACTGACGGCTGTAGCGCTGGTGGCGTTTGGCCATATTCTTTATAAAGGCCTATGGTTTATGGTAGCTGGCACGGTCATTGAAAGCACAGGCCGAAGCAACTGCAACGAGCTTGGTATGCTCTATCCTAGCATGAAACCGGTTGCCATCATCGCAAGCATTGCCACACTTTCTATGGCAGCCCCATTCACCGTTGGCTTCATCGGCAAAAGCCTTTTAAGTGAAGCGGCTAAAACTGAGGGTTATGAAATGGCCTATCTGCTTTTCACCGCCTCTGCCGCTGGCATGTTTTTGGTGCTCTTGCGCTTACTTTGGCAGATATTTTTTGGCACTTACCCCGCAAGCCTTGCGAGCGTGAAGCCAGTGCCTACAAACATGTTGGTTGCAATGGGTATCATGGCCGCATTTTGTATTGTGCCCGCACTGCCAGGTGTATATAGCTGGCTATTGTTTTATAGTCTGCCAAACGGGCTAGAAAACTCAGTCTATAACATGCATAACCTACTGGCTCAGACAGAACTCTTGCTCTTTTCGGGGCTTGTTTTCCTTTTAATCCTTCCAAAACTTAAAACAACCACCAGCACATTGCTAGACTTTGATTGGATTTATCGGGTACTTCTACGCCGCATTGCACGCACAGTTCTAAGACGCATTCACTATCACTACTGGCCAATTGCACTCGCGCATAGCGGTGCTGCCGTGGGCAAAATAATCCGCAGTGCTTATATTATTCATGGGCCAAAGGGAATTTTCTCACGCAGCTGGAATATCAGCACCACCGTGTTGTGGAGCGTGCTGCTGCTGGGTGTTTATATGGCGTTATATTATTCTGCTTAACAATTACGCTTATCTGGCAAGCACGATGATGCTTTCTAAGTGCCCTGTCCATAAAAACTGATCTACAGGCGTAGCGCTTATTAGCTTATACCCAGCTTTTGCAAAATGTTTTACATCTTGTGCGAGGGTTGCGGGGTTGCACGAAATCAATACCACATGCTTTACTTTGGCCTTAGCCACTTCAGCACTTTGGCGCGAAGCACCTGCACGCGGGGGGTTAATCACCACCACATCTATGCCAGAAAGTTCCTCTGCCTTTAGTGGGCGCTTGACTAAATCGCGTGCCTCAAACAATAAGTTATCTTGTAACTTATTAGCCTTTGCTGCACTGCTAGCAGCCATCACCATGTCAAGCGCACCTTCATAGGCAAACACATATGCGCCTTTTTCTGCCATGGGAAAGCTATAGGTGCCACATCCCGCATAGAGGTCTGCCACACGCATCTTTGGCACAACAACTGAAGCAGCAGCTTCACTGAGCAGCGCCTGCCCTTGTGCGGTGGCTTGCATAAATGCACCCACTGGCATCTCAATCATACTATTCCCAAAACGCATCCGAGAAGGCGCTGATTCTGCAAGGTTTGCAGCCGCATGGGTACTTTCCTTCACCCATAATGCCACCCGCAACACACCTGTAAGT
>CAYGPX010000016.1:0-13265 GCA_964351935.1 uncultured Rickettsiales bacterium
CTCTTCTTGAAAAAAGAGTCTTAGCATACTCTCCAGTAAAATGTAGCAGGATCATACGACTAGCGTAACCTTCGAGCTCCTTTTGGCTTGGTAGATTGTCGTAAGCGCCTTCCATTGCACTATAGACACCTTCAGAAACGGTTTTTGCTGTTGCGGCTGCCTTTGCTTTCATCTCTTCAACAGATGGTAGCGGTGATTCAGGTAAGCGCGCATATACAGCACTTCCTGCTTGTTGCATCAGTTCATAAAGATATGCAAAATTAGACGTTCCAACTTCTTCTTTAGCTTTCATTATCCTAATCCTCCTAGAAATCTCAAATATGTCCCTAATTTCATTGTACTTCGAGAATGTTACAGGAATATTTCAAATTGATTAATGAGCTTGTCGGTTAAAAGGAGTTAGAACTGAAGCGTGTTAACAGTATGCTTACCTTTTGGGATGAAGTTATCAAACCTCACGCGTACTGCACCTCTTTATTCTTACATGCCCAAAAGAGCATTATGAGCGAGCTGTTAAGCCTTCACTCTTGCACAGCCATTTCTTCTTCCAACATCATCCACCAACATCCACAAAACCTTGACAAACCCAAGGTTTTTTGGCTATTCTTCTTCCAGTACGTTCCACTAACATCTAACAGGATCCACCCCTATGTGGGGGGTACAGAGCAAACAACACACAAAATATGTAGATAGCTTCAAAGCAGAGTGCAACTTTTTGTTATGTTCATCACATGTCGTTCTCACAAAGAGATAAAAGATAGCTACCGTAATCTGTTCCCGCGTAACTAAGTGCAATTTTCTCTAGCTCAACGGGTGAAATAAAGCCTTTGCGATAGGCAATTTCGTCGATACAATAGATTTTGAGTCCTTGATGCTTTTGCATGGTTGCCACAAAGTTACCGGCATCGAGCAAGGCATCATGCGTTCCCACATCTATCCACGTGACACCGCGACCAAGCATTGCTACTTTCAACTGCTTTTTTTCTAAATAGCGGATATTTAAGTCTGTTATTTCATATTCTCCGCGCGCCGAAGGTTTTAATTTCTCTACCTCATCACAGACGCCGCTTGCATAAAAATAAATGCCTGTAATCGCATAATTGGACGGTGGATTCTCGGGTTTTTCTACTAATGATATAACTTTACCGCTCTTATCAAATTCAATAACACCGAAGCGCTCAGGGTCTTTGACATATTTTGCTACGATATAAGCACCCTGAGTATCTTGCATTGCTGCTGAAAGGCGCTCAATAAGCCCTGCTCCGTAAAAAATATTATCTCCTAATACGACCGCAACAGGGTTATCTGCAATAAAATCTTTTGCTTTGGTGACACAATCTGCAATGCCTTTTGGTTCGTCCTGAATTTCATACTGAATACTAACATTCCATTGCGATCCATCCTGAAGGTTATGTTTAATGGATGAGATATTACCCGGGGTCGTCACAATTAAAATATCTTTAATACCAAGCAGCAGTAAAATACATAGTGGATAATGAATCATTGGCTTATCGTAAACATTTAGCAAATGCTTATTCACCCCTAATGTGACGGGGTAAAGCCTAGAACCTTTTCCGCCTGCAACTATAATCCCTTTATACGGTTTCATCCTCATCCCTTTATATGGCTTTATAGTCCGCACGTGACACTGTATGTTGCTCAACATACCACGCTACTGTTTTTTGAAGCCCTTCTTCAAATAAAATTTCCGCTTTCCAGCCGGTATCTGCGGCTATTTTACTACTATTTGCAGCATAGCGTAGATCATGCCCGAGTCTATCGGCTACAAAATCAATTTGCTCATCGTATGTTGCGCCATTCTGTTTTGGCTGCAGCAGATCTAAGTAGCGGCATATAGATCGCACAATATCAATATTACGCTGCTCATTGCCAGCACCAACAAGGTAGCGCTCCGCAATTTTTCCGCGCTCCACCAGCGCTCTGATTGCGCGGCAATGGTCTGCTACAAATATCCAATCCCGTATATTTTCACCTGTTCCATATACCGGAATTGAATCTTCTGCTAACGCCTTGATAATTGTATTAGGAATCAATTTTTCTGCATGTTGATACGGACCATAATTGTTGGTTGAGTGCGTTACAATCACCGGCAAACCGTAGGTGCGATGCCATGCCAGCGCTAAGTGATCAGACGATGCTTTACTGGCAGAATAGGGTGAAGAGGGTTGAATTTGTGACTCTTCTGTAAATGCTGGCGCATCAAAATCCAGACCACCAAACACTTCATCGGTTGAAACATGTATAAAACGGAAATGACGCAACGGGTTATTTCGTAAATAGTCTTTGCACGCCTCTAACAAATGATAGGTACCGACAACATTCGTATCAATAAATTCTTGGGGCGCATGAATAGAATTATCTACATGTGTTTCTGCTGCCAAGTGAATAATAATATCTGGCTGTATCGAAAAGACAGCCTTGCGTACATCAGCACGGTTTTTTAAATTAGCGTGGATAAAGTGATAGCGTCTATTGTCTTGAAACTCTTGATTGATTGCATCGCTTCCTGCATAAGTCAAAGCATCGAAATTGGTGACTTTCACTTCGGGGAACATCATATATTGCCTGATGAGTTCAGAGCCAATAAATCCTAATCCGCCAGTGATAAATACATGCATAGCTAGTCTAACATCGTGGGTTGAGTGTTGATTCTAGCCATAGACACCCTAATTGCAAGAAGATTGCTTGATAATACGCATCATGTTGATGATGTGCTCTTCTTCTATTCCAAGATAAAAAGGCAGACCAAGCGAAGCCGCACTCAGCACCTCAGTTGCAGGCATTTCATCACAAGGAAAGTGGCCATATGGCTGAGAAACATGACACCCGCCTCCCCACCAATGACGCGTTTCTATATATTGACGAGATAATACATCGCGCACGTTTACTATCTGTTTATGGGTCAAGCGAATATTAAATGTAGAAGTGACACACTCTTTCTGTGCCATATGTTCTATATCATTCTTTTGGCATTCTTCTATATAGCGCTGTGTTAAGTTCTTTAGTGCTTCGCGCTTTCCTTGCCAATCATCCAGTGCTGCCAGCCCTACGGCGGAATGATACTCACTTAATTTTGCATTAGACCCAATATGGGTAACCTTGTGAGAAGTATCAAAGCCAAAATTTGACATTGATTTGATACGCGCAACAAGTTCTGTATCATGACTAATCAGCATACCACCTTCCCCAATCCCGAACGCCTTAGTGGCGTGGAGGCTTATCATCACCGGCAATCGCGAAGGAACAAAACCACCTTGCCGCAGCTGTAACGCATCAAACGCTGAAGCGCCATCGACTATAACTGGTAAATTCATTTCTTTAGATAACGCCTTCCACTCGCTGGTATTAACTGGCTTTCCAAACGGAGCTACAACTACTATAGCCCCAAAATCAACCTCCTTATGGGCAAATGCTTTTTTTAATGCTTTTTGGCTTAGCACACCTGATTCAGCATCCACATCAACAAAATAAGGTGTAAACCCCGCTTGTACCACTGCAGCAGCGGTGCCAACAAATGTCCATGAGGGCATGAATATATGACATCCCTTTGGAATATTTAATGCCTGCAACGTAGCAATCAGCACTTGCGTTCCATTTACCAGACAAGCGATATGCTCTTCTTTTATATCAAATAATGACGCCAGACGCGCTTCAAAGCGCTGCAAAAGTGGCCCATTATTGCTGTACCATCTATTAGCATCTATTTCCTTCAAATAACCAGAAATCGACTCGTAACGCGGCAATAACGGCTTATTAACTGTAATGTGAAAGCGCATATCAATCATTTTCTTTTTATAAATAGTGATTTTCCACAGACAAAAGCTGTTTCTATTCGGTATTGTTCGGCCAATAGCAGTTCATCACCCAGCCGCTTTGGTCCTCCCCCCCCAAGCCAGTAATAATCATCCAAAATAATCCACCCGCCTGAAACAACATGCTTTGCCCATAACGAATAGTCGCTTTTCACCGCATCATATTCGTGATTACCATCGATATGAAGTATAGCTATCTTACCACGATATTTTACGCAGCCAAACTCATCCGTAGTAACCTGTGTTGTTTTTTCATATACTGCTGCAGCCTCTGTGGAGGGATAGCGGATGTAATTACAGTCACCTTGCGCATGCAGCATCAAATTCACACAACAGGCTTGCCACGCTAAATCATAATTAAATGCAGGCACTATGTTTGCTTTCTGTGCGTTTCCAGTACCTTGAATTGATGCTAACTGATCCCACGGGTCAACCATCAAGAGTGACCCAATATGGCAATGCTTTGCTAGCATTAGAAGTGCAAAGGCGCTTTTTCCATAAAGGCAACCAATTTCTACAATATCACCACACGGAGTTGATGGCGCAATCCCCATTAAAGCAACCAATTTACTTTCATTCGATTGACCAAATATATGTTCATATTCACGACATAAAGCTGCAATAGATAATGCCTTTAATGATGATTCAACCCGATGCTCTACTGCTAGAGAGCTTGCCAAACCATCGACTTCTTTTTGCAGCGCTTGCGCTCTTTCTAGAAGAGTGTGATATTGCCTCTCTAGTGTTTGGAGCGGATTCTCACCCAACAAAGGAACGGCCTTTAGCGCGCCGTGTTTCATCGCATGTTCTAGTGCTAGAAAAATGGTTGGATGGGCACAAAATATCTGTGTAATGTCATGACTATCTATCAACTCACTAAGTGCTTCTGTAAACACTTCATCATAGATGGTTGGTAATTTATAATAATCACTAAACGAAGATGCTGTTTCATCATAATCTAGCGACGAAGCCGCAATAATCTTTTGACCTTTCAGGGCAGCGTCTTGACTAAATGCTAGCGCTTCTGGGATACAGGATGGAAAAACGAGTATTTTCACTATGTTGCTACCGCTTCTTTATAGACATAAACCATATATTCATAGAGTCCATAATCGCTCCGCATCACATAATGTGAGCCACATTCCTCTCGCAAGAAAGCCGCTAACTCATCCATTGACCAATGGAACAAATCGTCGCGAATCCAATCAACATGCGTACTCATCACATTAAATGCGATACCTTTTCTACAAGCAGCAAAAGCGGCGCTAATTAACTGCTTGGCATATGCAGTCATTTCCGCCTGTGAAAGCACTTGCTTCTCAGTAAGCACCCCATTCATCACGATATAATCGTAACTTTTCGGCAATAATGGTGTTACTAAAATATCCTGCGTGATAAACGAAGCATCCGGTGCGGATTGAGATGCCGCTTTGGTCATTTTAGAGCTGATATCAAGCCCCGTATATGCTACTTTTTCAAAAGCTCCCTGCGCTTTTATGTAGCGATATAACAAGCCACAACCGCAGCCTAAATCAAGTATTTCTACACGCTCTTGGTAAGAACGCACAACATCCAACAAAACATTAAAGCGCATCTCTAAGTCTTTGTTGTTTGGCCAGTCCATGCCCTTTGGTGTCGCGCCATATTTATCAAAGCATTGCTCGTAATGATTGACAATTGCTTGATAATTCTTTTTCATCATGTCCTCACATAGTGACTAGGAAAATGAAGTTATGACACGAATTGCGGTAATGCAACCTTATTTTATCCCCTATCGTGGCTATTTTAGACTGTTTGAACAAACTGACCTTTTCGTCATTTACGATTGCGTGCAATTTCCGCGGCGAGGTAGAGTGCATCGCAACCAGCTATATGACCACAATAATGACGCACAGTGGCTCACCTTACCCATTGCAAAATGCCCTCAAAACACCCTTATTCGAGATATTTCATTTGCGCCAAATATGCATGAAGTCTGGCAAGAAACTATCTCTAAGTTTCCTTCTCTTAGCTCAAACTCTGAACTAGCAAACGCCATTAGGAAACTTAGTGGCACGCCTATTTCCTACATAACGAGCCTGCTAAAATTATGTTGCCGGATGCTTGAAATAGATTGGAATGTAATCTACTCCAGCAGCCTGAATATTTCTCCTGATATTAAAGGGCAAGATAGAATTATAGAGATTGCAAAGAGGCTTAATGCCTCTGAATATATAAATGCCCCAAACGGTAAAGCCTTATATGATGATGCTACCTTTGCAAAAGAAGGCATCAACTTACGCTTTCTTCCCACATATGAGGGTGAGTATATTAGCGTCGCCCAACAGCTCTGTGTTTAGCGATAATATGCAGGAAAGTAAGAGCTACTGTCCACACTTACATCCGCTTGGCTGCATAATGTAGCATATCGCGTTTCATCATAAATTTGTTTTAAGCAATAGGTGGCGGTTTCCACTGCTCCAAAACGACGCTTAAACTCCGCCACTCCATCATTTTCACTTATACCACCACCCAAGTTGAGTTCTTTACATCCCAATGATTTTAAGCGCTTTATTGCCTGCCATAAGGTAAACCGATCATAGTTCTTTTGACTTGATGCCATAAATAGATACTCTCCATATTTCAACTCTGAAGTAAACACGCCTATCGAACTGATTTGGTTGTGTGATACGCCAGTGCCTATCAACACATAATCTGGATTTTCAATCCACTCCGTTAGCGTTTGGTTGCTAAATCTATAGACAGATGTGGCGCTTTTATCTTTTAGGAGCGCAGTGTAGAACTGGATAAATAATGGTGCTAATATAGATTTGTTTTCTGTGGTTACGGCGTGCTGTTCGCATTTTCTAATATCATAACGCTGTTTTTTTGGCATAGATGCTAAAATAGCGTCTATAGCTGGCTGCAAAGAAAGTGTATAAGCCGTTTTTGCACGCGACCACTCATCACCCTTTATCACTTTATTGGAGCATGGGTGCTGCTGAAAATAGCCCGCCACATAGCCTTGCTGCATTGAAAACTCTCTAAGTATGTTAGGGATGTTATTCACCACTCCTTTACAGACAAATCCACTATAGCCATAAGGCGTTGCAATATCGTAAGTCCCCTTATGTTGTCGCTCAATAATCGGACATAAGGCAATGCCTTGCTCATCATTGATTACCATTAGTTTTGGTTCGCTTACAAGACTTTTTGCTAAGGCAAAATTATAAGCGTGTGTATGAGCAAAATAATACGGCACTTGAGTTAGGTGATGATCCCAACTTTCTTTATCACCTAGCCCTATAAGTTGTACTGTTACCATATTGCCCTTTAATTTTTTACCATCAGTCTTGTTCCTACTTCTAAGGCCAAAGACACCTCAATTTCAACCGCATTTGCATTACCGCATTGAATGATATAGCGCATAGACCCAACACGCTCTAACACGGTTCCAACTGGCTGTGGTTCTGAATATCTTTTGACTGAACGCAAGATACTCAGTGTTATTTTTTGACCATTCAGCAGGAAACTAAATGGCGCTGGCAAAGGTGGGGGTAAGGCACGCGAGAGATTAAGTAATGCATCAGCAGTGAGTGCCCAATCTACTTGACTATCATCCGGAGTTCGACGCCTTGCATAAAAATGCTTGCCTTTTTGTGGGATACCAACTGCGATTTCCCCTTTTTCTTCGATGTCTTTAAACACTTCAACCATCAGCTCTGCCGATATTTTATCAACTTCTTTCGAAAGCCCCCAAAAATCTTGCTGCTTATGAATGAACAGAGGCTTTTGTTTGATTATTGCCCCTGTATCAATGCCTGCATTGATATGGTGAACAGTCACCCCTGTTTTCGTCTCACCACGGATTAACGCCCAACTTAACGGATGTACGCCTCGATAATGTGGCAAAAGAGACGAATGTATATTAATAGCACCTAGCCTTGGTGCGCAAAAAACCGTTTCTGGCACTATTGGATAGCGACAAGTCACTAATACATCCACTTGTTGCAGCTTATCCATAAATGATTCTAATTGATTCGATGCATAGCAAGGTGCGTTACATTCACCTGCTACGCTTTGCATCATGTGGATGTCTTCTTCTGGCAATTCATTGGGAATTATAATTAACGCTGGACAAAAACCAGCACGGTTTAACGCCCTAAGTACGCTTACACCTTGGGGCTTACAGCCTGCAAAAACAAAAGAAAGATTTACATTCACAATGCCTCATCACCAGGCAATCCGTACTCACCCTCAATGGGGAAAACACCCCGACCAGGATCAAGATATTGATCCATTTCTGGATAAAGCTCAGGAAAAATAATCGCCTGAATATTGCGATTATTTAAATCCACATGAAATTCTAGCCAGAAAAAGAACCGCCCCATATCTTTATGAAAACCGTTATGTTGCTCTGCCTTGCTTACCCATTGCATAATATTCCATAACAGCCGCCCCTCAACAACGCTCGCCCATATATAGTCGGGCACATGTAGTGTCTGGTCTACTTGCCCTTTGTCGTTCCAATCAATAGCAAAACCTTTTTCTGGCGAGGCTTTTATGACAAAGTTAAATGGCGCATTCTCCGATTCAATCGCTATACGAAATCGTGCTGTAAAATCGATATAGTCTCGTGTAATTTGCTGCTCAACACGATTTGTATGCCGGCGGCTACGCGCTTCTAAATCATTAAGATTAGCTGATTTCAACCAATTATTTGTTGCATCTATTTTCGGCTGGAATCTCTGTTTCAACTTTGCGATTTCATCCAGCATATTATCCCAATCAACACCAGGATGGTGACGCGTTAACCCGTCCTTAATATTCCAGCGATCTGTCGGGTACATCAATAGATATTGCACATTTTGGTGTGCATAATCTTTCTCTACCATTTCTTGAAAAAGCTTAGCAGTGGTACGATTTGCCCAGTTATTGTGAAAATATTTATCATCTAGCCAACAAAAGTCTCCGGCAAAAGGCACAATATATTTGGGCTGAATATAATCGAGTGTTCGGCGTTGATCTAAAAAAGCAACTTTACGCTTAGCGGCCTCTTCTCGCATGTGCGCTTCACTCATTTTGAAGCACCCCGGAAACATGGTTACCCCGCCGGCTTGTACGAAGGCAATATCGATTTCCGACCAACGCTTCTTAATTTCAAAACACAGCTCTTTATCATTAATATTATCATTCATGTTAAGCATGGTACAATCAGAATGCTCAAGTACAAAGCCTGAGTTTTCCCAATCATGATCTCGACTTTTAGCAGATGGAATAACCGTAAAAGGAGTCATCCCCCCAAGCAAAACGCTATCCCATGATTTGATCTTACGGATATTATAGAATCCCATTTTTCTCAAGGTTATTTCCATTGTCTGCGCACGAAGAGAAGGATGAAATTCGTAAGCCGGTAAAAGAACCTGCACATCACGCGATATATAATTGATAGAAGGAATATGGAAATGATCTTCATGAGCATGCGTAATGTAGAGATAATCAACATCCTTTACCACTTCTTCAGGCGGCAAAACAGCTGCTGGAAATTTCCATGCACTAAGATTAAAAATAGGCTCATTCATAAACCAGGGGTCACACAATAAGGCACCAAACTCTCCACGTATCTTGAGCGTCGCATGTGTAATAAACTCAATATCCAAGTGCATAAGCCCAAACCTTGTGAAATTTTTAGTTCATATTAGATAGTCTAAATGATATGTAAATAGAAGAGTCTAAAGAAAGGAAATATTCACATGGTGCATATGCAAGAAATGGCCTTTGAGGTTTGCGGCTCAATCGCTGCAACATCCGATGTTTCAGCGCTGAAGAAGCAACTACTAAGCTTGCCACACAATGCTATGTTACGCATAAAAGGCCCTACATACTCTGATCAAATAAGACAGATGTGGCAAGATGTTATCTATCACATCGGCAATATACGTGATGAAAAAAACTATGAATCTCTCCAAAATGGTGCCGCAGCACCTCAAGGCAAGCATAAGTGGATTTGGACAGATATCATCAACGATCCAGACTATCCTAACACTTTTCGTCACTCCACTACTGCGCAACCACTGCATACCGATGGCGCTTATATGGCCGAACATTCAGAGTTTGTATTCTTTTTAGGTGAAAAATCCTGCACAAAAGGCGGCGAAACATTATTTATTAGCGCTGAAACATTGCATGAGGAGCTTGAACAAAATGCACCTGAGCTACTCACCAATATAATCAATACGCCGGTAAGGCATGCCAAAGACGGTTACGAAGCTACCAATAGATGCATCCTAAGCAACGATTCAAACGGCTATCTTTTAAACTGGAGTTATGTAAACGCCCGACCTGAGGAGGCTTCATCAGCAACCACTATAAAAGAAGCTTTTCATAAGTTTCTAGCGAAGCACATTATAGCCAAAAACAAGTGCACTCCTTTCAAACTTTCTTCTGGCGAAGTGTTAATATGGCGGGACCGACGTTTTTTGCATGGCCGCAACGCCTTTGAGGCAAGCACGCGTGGCGAGCGCATCATTTGGAAACTTGATTTTGGAATACATGCTAAATGACCTCAGCACATAATTCTCTATCGCGCAACGCTCCATGCCCTTGTGGCAGCGGAAAAAAGCTAAAAAAATGCTGCATTGATACGCTACAGATATCACCCATTTCTCAACCACCATTAAAAACATTGTTAAACCAAGCAATACAGGCCTATAGCGTACGAGATTTCAACACAGCGGTAAGTCTTGTAAAAAAAATTCTTGAACGAAACCCAAAGAATGGTCAAGCATGGCAGATCTATGGCTGTGTGTTGATGGATGTGGGCGATTTCAAGCAGGCTGAGATCGCACTAATACGTGCTACAGAATATGAACCTAAAGACTTTAACATATGCCATGCAATAGGAGAGCTATTCAAAACGATGCATCGTTATAGTGATGCCATGACATATTATCACAAAGCCATTGCATTGGCCCCAAAACAGGCATCTATGTCTTACCTTGGCCTTGCTTATTGTTATCAATTAGCGGGCGCCATACCACAAGCACAACAACAAGTTTCCCTTGCTAAGAAATATATATCCGACCATCCGCTATTATGGAAAACAGAAGGAGCCATTCATACCGCGCTTCGTCACCATAGCAAGGCTTTGGCTTGTTTTGAAAAAGTGCTAGAACATTTACCGCACGATCAAGAAACACTCTTTAATATCGCAATATTACATTATAACTCAGGTTGTTTCCAACCTACTGACAAAGCCCTTGAGGCATTATACAACGCTCATCCTCTGAATATTTTTAAAATACAGCGACTGCTTCAGTTACCGCAAATTCCTGAGTCAGAAGCGCACATCAAAACAATTCGCCATCAGTTTGAGAAAAATATTGATACCATCGCAAAGCTACCTGTAACATTATCAGAATTATCACTCTTACGCTTTTTGCCTTATTATCACATTTATCACGGCAAAAATGATGCACCTCTATTAGCAGCACTGGCGAACGCTTTTGAAAAAGCATGTCCCGATCTATTGTTTACAGCACCACATTGCACCTCACCTAAGCACCCAAAGAAAGAAAGAAAAATCCGTATTGGATTTGTATCGGAGTATTTTGTCAAGCATGCGCAACAAAAAAGCTGTGATAGTGTAGCAAAACAATTAGCCAATCATGAAGAATTTGAAGTGCACCTGCTTTCTACCTCCCCTGACGATGCCCATGCTACTGAACTTTTAAAAGGTTGCCACCTTACCATATTGCCAAAAGATTTAAATGCAGCACACAGAGTAGTAAGCGAGCTTGAGCTAGACGCTATTCACTACACTCATATCGGCATGAATCCTTTTTTATATTTTCTGGCATTTGCTCGCCTTGCTCCATTGCAAACCAACGGAATGGGCCACCCTGAAACCAGTGGCATTGCATCAATTGATTATTATTTATCATACCAACTTTTTGAACCAAGCGATGCAAAGAGCCATTACACTGAAGAATTACACTGCCTAAAAAATGGCATCAATTACGTTGAACCCATCGAGCCTCCCCAACATTACTTATCTCGCGCCGAGCTTTCACTGCCCGAAGACAAGAATATTTACCTATGCCCGATGATTATCCATAAAATTCACCCTGAATATGACCAATTAGTAGCTGATATCCTCAAAAAAGATGAACATGGCGTATTTGTTTTCTTTATTCGTAACGGCGTACAGTGGCATTTAGATATTCAGTCTCGCTTGAGTCACTATGGCAGCGCTATATATGATAGAGTTCTTTTTCTACCTGAAGCAGATAACCATCACTTTATGAGCGCATTGAAACAAGCGGATGCTGTTATTGACACGCTTCATTTTGGTGGAGGGTCAACTTTTTATATCTCCTTTAACCTAGACGTCCCAGTGATTACCTATCCTACAGAGTTTGCACGTGGGCGAATAGCGGCGGGAATCTATAAGCTGTTTAATATGGAAGAAATGACAGCTGACTCTTTCACTGAATATGTCGACCTTGCCTATAAGATGGCAAATGATACCGCCTTTAGACAAAAAACGATCCACGAACTTCAAGACAAGAAGCAGCTTTTATTCCGCAATCAGGCTTTCATTGATGAATTAGCTCAATTCTTTCTCTCACATGCATTGCCAACTAACTAGAAACACTGTCGGAAATGATAGAGTGAGCCCAAAGAAGACTTTTAAATAGGGTCAAAAGACAGAAAAAGACTGATTCGAGTTAATTATAACGAGGAAATAATCAGTTCTAAGAGCGTCCAATAAGGGCAGCCATTTCTCTTCTAAAAAAACTTTCAATTTCCTTGAATACGGCACAATCCCGCAATAGCGGGGGTGTTCAGCGTACTGCTGACACATGCGAGAAACACAATATTTCCTATTTTCTGCTAAATTGCCGCATGCGCTCCCCAATCTCTCACTGCCAAAGTTTTCGAGGTGACAGTTTGTATCATAATCATTTCTACAGCCATACACTCTCATAAAATTTCTAGAAAGGCCCCTCATCTACAATGACATATATTTAATTTATTGTTAGTATGACTCTTTTTAATAATGAGCCAAAAATAAGGAAGTGTTATGGCGTTTTATTGGGTTAATGTTGGCACTTCTTTCAAAACCATCGAGGAGCTAGAGCTCCTCTGGGCACCTGCATACAAAACCCTAGAAAATGGAAAAACTTGTTAGTGCTGCCTCTCAGTGTATCCTGCAACGGTCCCAATAGATACTGAGGCAAAGATTAATGAGCAACCGTTGAGCCTGCCTGAAATCAGAATATTTTTGCTCCAAACATACAAAAACAATAAAAAAATCACCTCTGGCTTAATAAAAACTGACAAAAACGGCTTGAACCATCTACCCCTTCCTACGGCGGTCAACTGCAAAAAACAACAACTGGATTGCCCTGATGTTCTTTGAAAATATACAAATTGCAATAAAAGTTTAAC
>CAYGPX010000017.1:0-7815 GCA_964351935.1 uncultured Rickettsiales bacterium
GTCATTCATTTGCATCAGCGTCCACCCACCCGGATACGAAACCGGACGGGCAAAGCTTTCCGCAGAAATGCTGCTGACGACAAGCGCCAGCAGGGTAAGTAAATATTTCATAGTATAAATATCCTTATGTTAAAGCCACAGCATGGTTAGCGGATAGGCTTACATGGGTTTTCAACCAAGTGGTGGTTGACCAGTAATAAGGATTATGATTTGGGAGGTGGTGTAATATAGCCGACTGTTTGAGAGATCATTACCTCTGCAAATAGGGCAGGGTGAGTAAAGGTAATTTCGCTTAAAGATGTGCTGATTTTAGATGTAATGGCGTTCAGCGGTGTGCAGTGCTGACACTTACAGCCATTGCAATCCATATTTGCTTGCTTAGATGTTTTTTGGTCTTGCGTAGCCGTTTCGTGGCACGGCATATCTGCGCCTTCACCTTGGCTTACCTGCTGCGTTTTGCCACCACAACAAGGCATAGAAGCATAGGCAATGCCGCCCATGTTCAGGCTAAGTGTTACAAGACATAGTAATAATGTGCGTACTAGGTTCATAGCTTAATTATAGCATGTTTTTGGTATAGTTGTATTTTTGTTTTGTTCCCTGCTCGGATTCCTATCCTCGCAATGGAACGACGCTTCGCTAGCTGATGGCTCGCGAGTTTTTCTAAACTCGCTTTGTGAGCTTCAACCTGTCACCTAAAACCTGTAACCTTATCTTACATATCCAACCCAATATCCACCGCAGGGGCAGAGTGGGTCAGGCGGCCGATAGAGATATAATCCACACCCGTTTGTGCAATTGCACGCACAGTATCGAGGTTAACACCGCCAGATGCTTCAAGCTTCGCGCGCCCTTGATTGATAGCGACCGCTTCTTTCAAGGCTTTGGTGTTCATATTATCAAGCAGTAAAATATCGGCCTTTGCATCAAGCGCTGCGCTCACTTGCGCTAGCGTATCGCATTCTACTTCGACTAAAATTCCTTTAGGAGCAATGGCTTTGGCTTTGGCGATAACGCTTGCAATATTGCCACCATTTAACGCAATGTGATTATCTTTTATCAAAATGCCATCATCCAAACGCATACGGTGATTTTTTCCGCCGCCACAGGTGATAGCATATTTTTGCAAAAGCCGCATGCCGGGGAGGGTTTTTCTGGTGTCTAAAATAGTCGCTTTGGTGCCTTCAATGGCCTCCACATAGCGCGCAGTTAATGTTGCAATACCACTTAAATGCATGAGTAGATTTAAGGCAGTGCGCTCTGCTGTCAAAATAGCGCGGGCATTGCCTGTGCCTGAAAGTAGCGTTGTGCCAGCTTTTTCGCGGTTGCCATCGTTGCTGTGAAGGGTGATTTTGAGTGATGCATCCACCAGATGAAATACTTCTTTTGCCAGCACAAGCCCTGCAACTGTAATATCTTCGCGGCAGTTAATGCTAAATGCTGCGTTAGCTTTTTCTGGTACGGTAAGTTTGCAGGTGATATCGCCTGTACCAATATCTTCTGCTAGGGCTGCTTTTAGAAATTCGGTATAATCACTCATTAGTTAAACACCACTGTTTTATGGCCGTTTAGCAATACACGGCGTTCAATATGATATTTCACCGAGCGTGCCAGCACCACGCGCTCAATATCGTGCCCCATGGCAACATATTGCTCAGGCGTGTGGGTGTGGTTTACGCGGATGACTTCCTGTTCGATAATGGGGCCTTCGTCTAGCTCGTCCGTTACATAATGACCGGTTGCGCCAATCAGCTTCACTCCTCTGCTGTGTGCCTGATGATAAGGTTTTGCACCCTTAAAGCTTGGCAAGAACGAGTGATGAATGTTGATGGCTTTGCCACGCAAGCTAGCTGAAAGCTCGGGGCTTAGCACTTGCATATAGCGCGCAAGCACTACCGTGTCTGCGTGATATTTTTCAACAAGTTTTAAAAGTGCTGCTTCTTGTTTGGGCTTAGTTTCTGGCGTTATTGGCAGGTGATGAAACGGCAAGTGATACCACGAGGCCATCTCTTCCAAATCCTTATGATTGGACACAATACCTACAATTTCTGCTTCTAGCATATCGTGCGTGGCGCGGTGAAGTAAATCGCTCAGGCAGTGGCCAAGTTTAGACACCATCACCAGAAGCTTAGCTTTTTTGCTACGGTCATGCAATTGCCAATCCATTGAAAAAGGTTGCGCGATTTTTTCTATAAATTTCTGCTCTAGCTGATCGGCATTGGTGGCATCATTTTGCAGATTAAACACCACGCGCATAAAAAAGCGGTTGGTTTCTGGATCGCCATATTGCGCGGATTCGGTAATAAAACCGCCATGATCACGCAAAAATCCTGTAACTTCTGCCACAATTCCGGCTTTATCATCGCATGCTAAGGTAAGAATATAGGAAGGGTGAGACATAAAAGCACTCGCTACGCATTTTTGCGGTTAACTATAGTATCGCTGCTTAAAAGCAAACGTACTATATAGCGCAGAGCCAAGCAAAGAAAGGCATTTTTATAGCATATAGCACTTACAGCAAGCGCAAAGCCTTACGCAACTTTTTCACGATATTCTGGCTGCGAGCTTTCAGAAGTTTGGCTGCGACTGAGCAGTGCGTCAATGCCTTGGCGAGTTTCATTGCCTTGGTTTGTGGCTTTTCCAAGCCCTTCAGATAGGCTAAGTGCGGTGGCTTTTTGTGCTTCTATCACGGCTGAAATTGCGCTGGCATGCTCCGCTGCGTGATGAATATCTTCCTTAATGGTGCTGAGTGTTTTCACTACATCTTGCGAAACCGCTTGTATTTCTTCCACCTGAGAGCCAATTTCTTCCGTTGCCTTAGCGGTTTGGTTGGCAAGGTTTTTCACTTCGGATGCAACCACAGCAAAGCCTTTTCCTGCATCGCCTGCACGGGCAGCTTCAATGGTGGCATTGAGTGCCAGCAGATTAATTTGCTCCGCAATTTCTTGTATAAGCTGAACCACAGTGCCAATACGAGAGGCCGAAGTTTCAAGCGATTGTGATGTGCTATCGGCATTACCAGATTGCACGGCGCTATGTTCAATTATCTTGCGTGACTGTTCGGCTTGGCTGGCAATTTCATTTACCGATTCACTCATTTGTGCGGAGGCACTTGTGATGCTTTCAAGTGTCTGTGATGAAATTTCAGCATGTTGTTTTGCCTGCTGAGCTTGTGTATTGATTTCTTTTAGGCGTAAGTGCAAAGCCTGTGTTTGTGTTTCTAGCGCTAGCACATTGTTTTGTGATGGTTGTTCAGGCAACTCAACAATTGCAGGTGCAACTTGAGTAGTTTCAGCATGTGCTTGAATATCGTTTTCTGGTTTTTCATCTATGTCGTTTAAATACCAACAATAGCCTGGGATGCCCCACGCGCCAATGGTGCAAATAAGTGCCAATGTTCGTATATATGTTGGTAAATCGCTGGCGGCAGGGTGATTTAACAACATAAAGAAAAGCACGCTTAGCAGTGCGGCAACTGCAACACTAAAGCGGATGAGATGTGGGTAACGAAATGAATCCATAAGCGCATATACCTTGCAAAGCTTTCTACCTATGGGTGTAAATATACACAATGATCAACCCCAAGTAAAGTTTGTTTTATGATGTCTCGTCTTGCAGTAGTGGCAAGTAGTAGATAAATACTTGCTGCCAGAACCATCATTCGTTATGTTTCTTATGGATTTAAGCAGGAAAAAACATGATAAAACCATGGCTAAAAGATATTTTGGAATTAGGATTAGTGCCCTATGTGAGCACTTCAGCCAATGTGCTTCCCAGCCTTGATATGCGCTTTTTTGCTGGCCATCAGCACATCAAACTGCTGGAAGAGGAGCAGCATAAATCGTTCCACCAAGCCTATTTATTGGCAAATTCACTCGGGTTTGGCTCGCCTGACTTGAAAATGCCAAACTGGGTATATATCGATTGTGTATTGATGCAAACCGCCGTGATAGGGTTTGCATTGCCGGTAGCAAAAATGCCAAAATCTCTGTTAGCTTTTTTTGAAGATGATGCTGAAATTGATGTGAGTACACTCGATATTATTCCTGTAAGCGGGCAAATTGCCGCGATGGGGATGGACGGAAAAACCATTACAGGTTATTCGCTTTTTTCACTCAAGCCATGGCTTTTAGAGCAAGAGATTTTCAAGCAGGTGCGGCTGGGATGTCTTACGAAATATGCCGCGCTAAAAGTCTATGAGGCTGAAAAGCAGGGCAGAGTAGTGATGGGAATTTCACAATATGATAATCCCGCCTTAAAGATTCATGGTGCTTTTGGTAGAAAAATGTATATTGAACAGCCCATTGTGCCACTGCACCCAAAGGCAGAGATGACGTTTACCTATAGCATGAAGGCAGTATTGGATGATGCGCGGGTGCTAGGCAGTTTACCAGACGATGGGAAAGCGCCTGATGTGCTAATGAATGCGCGTGATACAAGCTTTAAACACGAGATGCAGCGCCGTATTCGTCAGGGTGAAAGATTTTATATCAAAGACCCGATTCAGATAAAAAAAGATAATGAAATTTACTTACCAATTTGTGTGGAAAAATAGCGATGACAATAACCGATAAAAAAACAGCAATTGTAGCCTTTTCAGGTGGATTAGATACCTCGATGCTTGTGCCTTATATGCGCAAGCACTATGGCGTAGAAAAAGTGATTTCGTGCGTGGTAGATACCGGCGGTATGGATGAAGCAGAAAAGCAGCATGTAGCCGCACGCTCAAACGAAGTGGGTGCCGATCAGCATATTTATATTGATGCATCCGCTGCGTTTTATGATGAGATTATCAAATTTTTGATATTTGGAAATGTGAGCCGCGATGGTTACCCGCTATGCGTAGGTGCAGAGCGTTTAATTCAGGCGCGCGAAGTGATTGCTGCAGCAAAAAAGAAAGGCATTTCGCTCGTGGCTAATGGTTGCACTGGTGCTGGTAATGATCAATATCGGTTCGATTTGGCCGTTTATGTAATGGCGGAAGAATCAAAGCCGATTCAATCGGTCGCGCCTGTGCGTGAGCACAACATTACGCGTGAGTTCTCTCAAAATTTCTTGAAAGAGCATGGCATTTCTGTGCCTGAAAAATCGCAATATTCGTATAATGTTGGCCTGTGGGGGCTTTCTATTGGTGGTAAGGAAACCCACACCTCAACCGACCTCATTCCTGAACATGCGTGGTATTCTAAAATTGACGAAAACCTAAAAAATGCCACGGTCGAAATTACGTTTGAACAGGGTGAGCCAGTAAAGTTATATTATAACAATAAGTCTATTGAGGGCGCATTAGAAGTCATTCGCGAGCTTGCAAAGATTGGTGGCAAGATGGGGATTGGCAGGCACTATCATGTTGGTACATCGCTACCGGGCAAGAAGGGACGCATTGCGTATGAATCGCCTGCTGCGGATATTATTTACGAAGCGCATCGCACGCTCGAAAAACATACGCTCACACAGGCGCAAATTTTCCATAAGCAAGGTATTGCGAATGAGTTTGGGCGCTTGATTCATGAAGCGAAGTTTTTTGATCCGTTGCTTGAAAGCTTGCAAGCCTATCTTGCTAGCTCGCAAAAGCGTGTGAGCGGTGTGTGCAAAATTAACTTAAAGCCTGGGCAAGTAGCCTCAGTCACTGTGGATTCGCCGTTTGACATGTTGGGTGCAGGTGGCTCTGTTTATGGCGAAACGGCTGATTTCTATTCACCTCAAGATGCCGAAGGTAGCGCCAAAATTCATGCCTATGAGCAAGTAATTTATCATTCATTGGAAAAGAAATAGTGACTAAAGCCCTAACTCAAGCGGATGTAATTGCGCTTATCTCGAAACAGATTGAAATTCCTTCTGTTTCCTCTAACGAGGCAGCAGCGGCTGATTTTTTAGAACAATACAGTTCCGAAGTATTTGGCAAAGACGCGCTAAAGCGTGACGGCAATAGCATTATCATTTCGCTGGGCAACCCTGATGCGTCGCACCGTTTGCTGCTGTGCTCGCACATCGATACGGTATCGCCTGCGGATGGTTGGACGAAAGATCCTTACAAAGCCACCAAGCAAAATGGCCGTATCTATGGGCTGGGTGCTAACGATGCGCTTGCTTCCTGCGTGAGCATGTTTGGTGCGCTTTCGCACCTGCAAGGGCAAATTAAGGGCGATGCTGGCATCACGCTTGCCTTAGTGGAAGAAGAAGAAATGGGCAGCAATGGTTTTTGCCGAATCGAACCGACGCTACACTATAGTAGTGCCATTTTTGGCGAGCCAACGCAGATGCGTGCAGCCACTGAAATGCGCGGCTATATGCGCCTGAAGCTGCTGGGGAAAGGCAAAAGCTGCCATGCCTCGCGCCCGTGGGAAGGCAAAAATGCTATTTTTCATTTGGTAAACCAGCTGGCATTGATTGAAAAAGAAAATTTAAAAGACGGCTCGCCATGGGGGCAGGCAACCATAGAGCCTACCATCATCAAAGCCGGCCACAGCACCAACCAAATTCCCGATTATGCCGAGGCTATTTTGGATATTCGCACCACCCCTGCAATTAATAATGAAGCTATTTTGGCGCGGCTGGATGCAAATGCTTGCGACTATGAAATTATCCATAACCGCCGCCGCCCAATGCAGTGCAATCCTTCGTCTGAAGTGATGCAGGCTATTGATGACGCGCTTCCCAATCAAGAAAAATTCGCCTTTGGTGGCTCGTGCGATATGGCATTTGCCACCAAGCCGTCTATTGTGATGGGTGTGGGGCAATCGGTACGCTCGCATGCAGCAGATGAATTTATCGAAGAAGCTGAGCTTGCCGATGGTGTTGAAAAATATAGCAAAGTAGTTGCAAGCTATGTGAAGCTGTTTGGCTAGAGTCAATAGTTCTGAACTACTATTACTTCTGCTTTTCAGCCCAATTCCATGCGGTGCGCACAATATCATCAATATCGGTAAAGCTTGCTTCCCAGCCTAGCATTTCCTTAGCTTTAGAAGGTTCTGCTACCAAAATAGCAGCGTCACCTGCGCGGCGCGGCACGATGGCCAAGGGCACGCTATGCCCCACCACACGCTCAACGGATGCAACCACCTCTTTCACCGACTTTCCTTGCCCTGTGCCTAAGTTAAGCGTCAGGCTTTTGTTGCCTGCCAGCAGATGATCGAGTGCCAGAACATGTGCAATTGCAAGGTCTTGTACGTGAATATAATCACGAATGGCGGTGCCGTCTTGAGTTTCGTAATCGTCCCCATAAATTTGCAACTCTTTACGTTTTCCCTGCATCACTTCCATCAAGATAGGAATCAGGTTGTTTGGCACCGCTTGCTCACAACCAATCTCACCTTCCGGGTCAGCTCCGGCGGCATTAAAATAGCGCAGCACAGCGTGGGTTATGCCAGAAGCAGTCTCAAAGTCTTTCAGCATGCCTTCCACAATCAACTTACTGCGCCCGTAAGAGTTGATAGGCGATGTTTCTGATTGCTCTGTAAGTGGTAAAATTTTAGGAAAACCATACACCGTGGCGGTGCTAGAAAATACGAAATGTTTTACGCCTGTTTCTTGCATGGCTTCCATCACGCGCAAGCCACCCACCACGTTATTTTCAAAATATTTAGCGGGATTGCGAACCGATTCACCCGCATCAATAAAGGCAGCCATATGCACAATCGCCTATACATTATGCGTTCTGATGGCATTTGCTAGCAGTGTTTTATCGTGAATATCCCCTTCTTCAAATGGCCCCCACTTCACGGCTTTTTTGACACCAGAAGAAAGGTTGTCGTAAACTACTGGTAAATAGCCAGCGCCCGCCAGTGCTTTGCATACATGCGAGCCAATATAGCC
>CAYGPX010000017.1:7825-12586 GCA_964351935.1 uncultured Rickettsiales bacterium
CCCCCCACTGCCGAGCAGACCAGCCCGCCAAACTACCCGGCGCCACCCGGCACAAAAACGGTGGCTGTTGCTTTTGTATTCACGTGCTCTACCTCTATGTTTTTATTTTACTAGTGCTTTCATTTCTTTTAAAGCATTGGCTAGGATGTTCTCTTTACTGAAATGCTCTATAATATATTTGCGCGCGTTTTTGCCAGCATCTTGTGCTTTGATTGGCGAGGTTATAAACGCATCAATCTGCTTGGTAACACCGCTTAAATCTTCACCATCAAAGAAAAACCCACCGTGGCTTTCTTCAAAAAGTTTGGCAGTTTCAGATGCTAAATTTCCCGTCACAATTGAAGGCTTGGCGCTTGCCATCATGCCCAAAATTTTAGATGGCATCACCGTATCGATCACATTGTTTTTCTGAAATAAAATATGCACATCAGCGCTGCATAGTAGATCAGAAAGCTCAGCAAAATCAACAGGCGCATGGTGCACTACATTGCTTAGATGCTTGGTGTTTGCAATCAAATCGCGCTTTGTAGCGCCATCTCCTACCACAATAAATTCAATCGCAATATTATTATTAGAATGTACTGCAATTTATAAGAAAAAATCCCAATCTTGCTTGGCGCCAATATTACCCGAATAAAGCACTTTAAATTTTTCAGATTGCAGCAGTGTGTGTTGTTTGGCCGTATCGGGGTTAATGGCCTTGGCATCCACCCAGTTAGGGAAAAAATAATGCGGTGTAGAGGTTTTTTCCTTCATCTTCTCAATCATGCTATAGCTGATGGTGCTGACCCTATCAGCTTTGCTAAGAAGCAACGCTTCCAGCTTCATAAGCATGCCAAAAATCTTATCTTTTATGCCGCCTTTACCAGCTAAGCCAGATTCTCTTGCCGCATCAAATTCGAAGTCTTGAACGTGAATCCACAACTTTGCACCGCGAAGTTTCGCCAATATAAGCCCTAGTAAAATGCTGGTAGTAAAAGGTACTACGGCAATGACTATATCGGTTTCTTTGACCTTAAAGAGATTGAAAATACTACCGAACGTAAAATCCATCAAATGAAGGATGCGTTTGCCAAATGTTGGGTTTTCAGGCACATATTGGCGATAGCGATGCACGGTTATATTGCCATGCATTTCATCAAGAAATGTTGGCTTGGCGCGGTATTTCTGCCATATCTGCCACTGCGGATAATAAGGAAAGCCCGTTACCACCTCCACATTACAGCCATGTTCGGCAAAATATTCTGCCATCTGCGAGCTATAAAGCCCAGTCGAGCTATCTTCAGGAAAAAAATTTACGCCAATGAGAGTGATGTGGGTCATGTGCGATCCTTTATGACTTTAGCGGGACTGCCGACACATATTTTTCCTGCTGGCAAATCTTTAAATACACTGCTGCGCGCGCCAACAATTGTGTTCTTGCCGATAGCTACACCCGGTGCCACATACACATCGGTTGCCAACCAACAGCCATCTTCAATGGTAATAGGCTTTGCAATTAAAGGAAAATCATCCTGCTGATAGTCATGCGTGCCTGCACATAGATAGGTTTTTTGCGACACTACCGCATGTGCTCCTATATTAATTTCACCAAGGGAATAAAGCACCACATCATCACCAACCCAGCTATAATCACCAATACTTACCTTCCATGGGTAAGTGACGGTTGCGGATGGTCGGATAATCACTTTCTTTCCGATCTTTGCACCAAACAACCTTAACAAGAAACGTCGCCAACCATACAGCATTTGAGGAGACGGCTTGAACAATAGTGCCTCGACAAGCCACCATAACTGTACGATCAAAGCAGAACGTCCACGAAAGTTTTTAGGAACTGAAAAACGGTCAAGTCGCTGCATATTATTTTTCCAAGATGCTTATAAAGTTTCTAACAAAATGTTCTATTCTAAAGTGCTGATTCGCCATGTGCTTATTATACTGCACTATCAAGGATATTTCTTTTGCAGGTTGAGCAGCAAGCCGTTCTAAACACTCAGCAATATGGTTAGGGGAATGCTTATCGATATAGTAACCATTCTTTCCATCTTCAAATATATCAGGAATGCCTGCATGGTTGGTTGTGAGTATCACATTGCCCGTAGCCATAGCCTCGAGTAGCGCAATGGGCTGCCCCTCCATAGGATAGTAGGTAGGAAACACAAAAACATTGCTGTTTATCAGCGCATCTTTCTTTTTTTCTGCGTGAACCACCCCAAGATATTCAACCTCAGGCGCTAAAGCCTTAAATAGTGCATCCAGCTTTTGCTGATGCTGAGCATCAATCGCACCTGCAATTTGTGCCAAAAACGGAACTTTCTTTGCTTTAAGTTTCTTTAGCGCTTCTAATAAGTCAAAAATCCCTTTCTCGGGTATTAAATTACTTAAGTATAATACCCGCAACTTATCAGTATGAAATAGCTTGTTTTCAGTGGCTTCAAACAGAAAATCTTCTGCAAAATTTGCTAGTGAATAAATATGCTTTTTGGCAATAAACGGTATTAGATTTGGCAATAATGAGGGAGAAAGCACAATGCCTTTGTCAATGCAGCAAATTACTGCGCGCATAAAAGGTTTTTTCCACCCTGCATTTGCGTAGGCTTCATGCAGGTGGTTACCATGAATATGCGCAATCAATTGCTTACCAAGCAATTTGCTTAGCCACACAAAAGGAGCGTATTTTATGATGCCAAAGAATGTTTGCCCTGGTGTGATGTAAACAATATCGGCCTTAAATATCTTGCTGAGGCTTTTATATAACCCTACATAAAACAGTGTTTTCTTGAGTGAAAACTTACCGAGGTTTTCAAGCTGGTGATAGCTCATATTAATGCTATCTGTTAGATACTCTTTGTCATACTTAGACACATTATCTAGCAGCATCTTATTTGCAAGACTTACGCCTGTGACAGGATCTGGCAGTGGGCCAATGAGGAGGAGGTGCTTCATTTTTGCCTTTTGAAAAAGAGTTTAAAGCAATAAAGAGCTCCAATTAAAGCAAGTGCATAGTAAATAAAGCGCATTGTAGTTCTTAGGTTATATTGTTGTGCTACCAATAAAGAAAAGACAACCAAGATAAAAATAGAAATTGCTCCAGTTATATTACCTTCTTTATAGTATTTTCGGATATTTTTTTCAAAGAATGCATATATTATGCCTATAAACGTATAAAAAACGAATGTGAAAATATAACCTGCAGAGAACACTTCTCCATACGAGTTATATGGGGCAAAAACATTTAACCGCATTGAATCACTAATATTATACCATCCAGCCCACGTGCCAAGCATAGGGTTTACTGCTATCCACATATTTTCCCAACTAAATATCCCTTGATAAACCTCAAGTACATTGGCTGTGACGAAATAGCTAAACGCAGAGATATAATAAGCAACAAAAAGTAGGTTTTTATCTATATCGCCTATTGCTAAGTCAATATTTGATAGATACGGAATTAAGCCGTGTGACGGAAGGGATCTTAGTGTCATAACATAAGAAAGGAGAATGAAAGAAAAGATAATGGAAAGTAAAAAACTACATTTACTCCAAGTGGTTTTTTTACCCAACATATACGTTATGAATACGTGAAATAGGTAGAGAACAAAAAGCTTTCTAGACCCTGTTGTAATGCTGAAAAATAAAAATAAGAAAACCTGAACCCGTGATAAAATAGGGTGTTTTTTATACATAAGTGCATTCATTACAACAAATGCAAATCCCTCTAGTTTTAGAAAGGTTTGCAACCATCGCACATTCTCTTCTAAATAGTAGCTCCTTTCCCAAAAACCATCGCCGTAAATAAAAAACAGGCCAACTACTGCAATAAATAATAAAGTCACGGGTATAACGGCAGAAACATTCAATAGGCTTGAATGCTTTTGTATTATTTGACGCAACTCTATTGTTGTAGAAAAAAGCTTTTTTGAAGCACTTTCCTGAAAAGTGTAGTATATAATGAAGCCAATAAGCATAGAATTAATAGCAAGCAAGTAATATATAATTGGCTGCAGAAATACACTTTCTGGAATGTCTTCTAATCTAAAAAGATAGACCTTTTCATCTATAAAATAGTAGTAGTACATGGCAAGAGCCATAAGAACTACCAAAAATCCAGTATGTATAAAAATGGGGCTAAGGGCTTTAGATTTCACTATGGGATTTATGGCCACTAGCAAGCAAAGCGCAATAATAATAAGTGGTAAAGCTGCTATCACACCACCCCCACGCTTTCCAGCAATTCTTTGGTAAAACCACGTTCCGCTTGATGCGAAAGTGTTTTAAGTTGCTTGAGCTTATCTTGTTCAAATTGGTTTTTATTCAACACTTTCTCTACTACGCCTAGCAGTCCTTTTTGAGTATCTACTACCCGAATACCATAGTCCTCGGGCTTGAAATCCCAAATGAGTCCGCGTGAGTTGCGATAGATATCACGATCAGGGAAATGGCATATAATAGGTTTATCTGTTACCAGATAATCTATCAACACGGAAGATACATCTGTAATTAACGCATCGCTAAGCGCCAGCACTTCATACAATGTGGAATTGCGCTCTAAAAGCCATGCTTCGTTGATGAGCTTGATATTGGCACATGCTGTCAGTGCTGCACTGCCTGCATGCGACATTGCCATTGGGTGAGGCTTTACCACAGCGGTGATGCCCATTTTACCAAGTGCTGCATCGAGTGCTGCCACATCTAAATCGGGCATGTTAAAAACATTTTGCTCTTGCTCGCCATCCATACGAATTTCGCCCACAACTGACT
>CAYGPX010000018.1:0-12491 GCA_964351935.1 uncultured Rickettsiales bacterium
ACGTCTGCACGTAACGTGGAAGAAACCGCGCTTGCAACCAACATGGAAGCTGCAGCAGAGGTAGCGCGTCAATTGCGTCTGCGCGATCTTGCCGGGCTGATTGTGGTCGATTTTATCGACATGATGGAGCTGCGTAATCGCAAACAGGTGGAGCGTAAACTTAAAGAAGCGCTTGGCCGCGATCGTGCGCGCGTGCAGGTGGGGCGTATCAGTCAATTTGGGCTGCTTGAAATGTCACGTCAGCGTTTGCGTCCAAGTTTTAATGAAATTAACACCATACCTTGTGTGCAGTGTACTGGAACGGGCTTTGTAAAAGCGCCTGAAACATTGGCAATTAATCTTTTACGTGGATTAGAGCAGGAATTGGCAAAATCGAATCCTGCTACGTGCGAAGTGCAAATTAATGCAGAAGTCATTACGCATATGCTCAACTTCAAGCGTGAAAATTTAGCGAGTATGGAAGATCGTTACGGTTTGCGTATTTTATTCCATGCTGATGAAAATTTACCGCGCGATAAGTTTAATATCATTTCGCAAGGGCGTAGCGGAAAAGTACAGCCTGCTGGTAATGATAATGAATCGGACGATGTGGTTTCGGATGATGCGGATGCTGCACAAAGTGGTCGCCGTGAAAAAGGCCGTCGTCGTAATCGCCGTGGCGAGCGCAGTGATGCTCCTGCTTCTGCTCCTGTTGAGCAAGGTATAGTCGCTGCTATTGTAGCGAAAAAAGCGGGGTTGTTGCAGGGCTTGTGGCGCAAGATTATTGACTAGTTTTTGGTTTGCCTCCGCGAAATTTTCCTAAATTTCGTATGAGGCGAGCTCAAGGCTGATGCGGTTTTCTAACCGCATTACGCCTGCTATTTAGAGTATGGCGAGGACAGGAGTCCGAGTTAGCTATCAGCCCGCGAAGCGGCGTGCCAATGCGGGTTTAGTAAAACAAGCAGGGCATACTATAAAATTTGAGGACAGGAGTCCGAGCAAGTCGTTTGGTGCTTGTTGGGGTTTAGGCTAAGTGCAATTTTAGAAAGATTGCAGGAGCGATAATAGAATTAAGGCTATGAGCGCAAATCACACATTATTTTCTTCTAAGGTAAGTAAATTCAGCGGCACGGCAAATGTGCCGGGCGATAAATCTATTTCGCATCGGGCGTTGATGTTTGCTGCGCTGGCCATCGGTACGTCGCATATTTCGGGCTTATTAGAAGGTGAAGATGTGTTGCATACTGCGGGTGCGCTGCGCCAGATGGGCGTTACTATCCGAAAAATAGGCCAAGGTGAATGGGAAGTGGATGGTGTAGGCGTAGGTGGCTTTATTGAGCCACAAGCTACGCTTGAAATGGGAAATTCTGGCACCAGTACGCGGCTGTTGATGGGTTTGGTAAGTACGTTGCCCTATCATTTTACCTTTACAGGCGATGCAAGTCTTTCAAAGCGCCCTATGGGTCGCGTTATTACGCCACTTTCTGAAATAGGGGCGCAATTTCATGCGCGTGAAGGCGGCAGGTTGCCGCTCACGGTGGAGGGAGTCGCTGAGCCATTGCCGATAACCTATCGTTTGCCGGTGGCTTCAGCGCAAGTGAAATCAGCCATTTTATTGGCAGGGCTTAATACACCAGGTAAAACCACTGTGATTGAAGCGATTGCCACGCGTGACCATACCGAGCGCATGCTAAAAGGTATGGGTGCGGTGATTGAAACAAACATTCAAGAAGATGGCGAACATGCCATCACCATTACAGGCTATCCCACCTTAAAAGCACAAAATTTAAAAGTCCCGGCTGATCCGTCCTCTGCAGCATTTATTGCAGTGGCAGCATTGTTGGTGAAAGGCTCAGATGTGCTCATACCAAATGTTTGCATGAATGAAACGCGCATCGGTTTGTTTACCACCTTAAAAGAAATGGGTGCGAATATTCTATATGAAAATCAACGCGTTGCAGGTGGTGAGGATGTGGCAGATATCCGCGTACGCTATAGCAAGTTAAAGGGTATCACGGTGCCTGCTAAGCGTGCGGCTTCTATGATTGATGAATATCCTATTTTAGCTATGGCAGCTAGCGTAGCAGAGGGTGTGACGCGCATGGAAGGGGTGGAAGAACTCCGCGTTAAAGAAAGTGATCGTTTGGCGGCGGTAGAAGCAGGTTTAAAAGCCAATGGCGTGAGCGTTTCATCCGGTGAAGATTGGTTGGAAGTGGTAGGCGGTGCAGTAAAAGGTGGCGGAAGAGTAACCACACATCTGGATCACCGTATTGCTATGAGCTTTTTAGTGCTTGGCATGGCGGCTGAAAATCCTGTATCGATAGATGATGGGACGGTGATGGAAACCAGTTTTCCCGGCTTTGTAAATTTGATGAATCAATTAGGAGCAGCGATCAACAATGAGTGATTTCCCTTCGCATTTGGTAATAGCAGTTGATGGTCCTGCGGCTTCAGGTAAAGGCACTTTAGCGCGCAAACTGGCAGCACATTTTGGTTTGCCATATCTTGATACAGGCAAGCTCTACCGTGCTGTAGGCTATGATATGCAACGTGATGGTATTGATTTGCATGATGAAGCAGCAGCAGCGCGCTATGCTACCTCACTCAAGCCTGAAGAGTTGGAAAGCGAGCATCTTTATGATGAAGGGGTGGGGCATGCAGCCTCGGTAATTTCGGCAATGCCTAAGGTGAGAGCGGCATTATTTGAGTATCAACAGCGCTTTGCCAGCCATTCAGATGGTGCGGTTTTAGATGGCAGAGATATTGGCACGGTAATCTGTCCTGATGCGCACATGAAGTTTTTTATCACTGCAAATATCGCTACCAGAGCCGAGCGACGCTATAAAGAGTTGCAAAAGCGTGACGATTGCGTTATATACGACGACGTTTTAGGTGACTTAAAACGCAGGGATGAGCGAGATAGTGGTCGCGCTGCAGCACCTCTTAGGGTTGCGCATGACGCTATCAGTATCGATACTACCGACATGAATGCAGAAGAAGTATTTCAATATGCACTGTCATTTATGGTGGCTGAGCAGGTGTCTTAAGAGCAGTAAACTGCTGCTTCTTTTTTTCCTCCTTTCGTTTTCTGAGCAGGTGATGCAAGATGGGCTTGTATGGCTGATGCGCTAACTTTTAACAAATGCGAACATGCGTGCGCAATGTGCTTTGCCGATTTCAGGTGAATGCTTTTGCAGCAAATGAGCGCGATACTAATAAATTTTTGAGAAAAATAATTATGACTAAATCTGGTGCCGTTAAAAAAGAAGAATTCACCACAGGTGAAAATTTTGCAGAATTATTTGAAGAGTCGGTAAAAGAAGAGCGCACGGAAGGCAGTGTTGTCGAAGGCCGTGTAATCTCTATTGAAAACGACTATGTAACCATTGACGTTGGTTTGAAGTCTGAAGGTAAAGTTCCGATGAAGGAATTTACCGGTGCAGAAGATTCAATCACCGTGAAAGTGGGCGATTTGATTGATGTGTATATCGAGCGCTTAGAAGGCCAGAATGGCATGGCTCAGCTCAGCTATGAAAAAGCAGTGCGTCAACGTGCATGGAAAAATCTTGAAGATAACTTCAAGGAAGGTGATACCGTTGATGGTACGATCTTTGGTCGCGTAAAAGGTGGTTTCACCGTTGATATTGGTGGCGTGGTAGCATTCCTTCCTGGTTCACAAGTGGATATTCGCCCAATTAAAGATATCACTCCATTACTGAATGTGAAGCAGCCGTTCCAAATCTTGAAAATGGATCATAAGCAAGGCAATATTGTGGTATCTCGCCGCTCTATCCTTGAAGAGTCTCGTCAAGAAGCGCGTGATGAAATGCTTTCTAATATTGTTGAAGGTCAAACCTTAGAAGGTGTTGTTAAAAATATCACCGATTATGGTGCCTTTATTGATCTTGGTAGCGTGGACGGCTTGTTGCACGTGACCGATATCTCTTGGAGCCGTATTTCTCACCCGTCTGAAGTGTTGACTCTTGGTCAGAAACTGAACGTGAAAGTGATTAAATACAACGAAGAAACAAAACGTATCAGCCTTGGTATCAAACAGCTTGAGCAAAACCCATGGCAGGGTGTTGCTGCGAAATATCCAACAGGCAGTAAGCACAATGGTAAAGTTACCAATATCACCGATTACGGTGCTTTTGTTGAGCTTGAGCAAGGTATTGAAGGTTTGGTACACGTATCTGAAATTAGCTGGGCTAAAGGCAATGCACACCCAAGTCGTTTACTTGCTGTTGGTCAGGAAGTGAAGGTTCAGGTATTGGATATGGATACGGATAAGCACCGCATCAGCCTTGGCATTAAGCAATGTGAAGAAAATCCGTGGAGCGAATTTGCAGCGAAACATCCTGAAGGCACCATCGTTGAAGGTGAAGTGCGTAATCAGGTTGATTTCGGCTTGTTTGTTGGCCTAAGCGGTGGCGTAGACGGTCTGGTGCATATTTCTGATGTAAGCTGGTCTGAAAGCCCTGAGGAAGAATTGAAGAAATTCACTTCTGGTCAGAAAATTCAAGTGAAAGTATTGGGCGTTGATGTAAGCAAAGAGCGTATCAGCCTTGGTATTAAACAACTTGACGAAGATCCTAAGCAAGAGTCAATCAAAGGCTTGCAAAAAGGTGCGGTGATTACCTGTACTGTATCTGCAGTGCGTGAAGAAGGCATCGAGCTAGACTATGAAGGGTTTGCTGGAAACTTCATTAAACGTAATGACTTAGCGCGTGAGCGTGTTGAGCAACGTCCTGATCGTTTTGCTGTGGGTGATCGTGTAGATGCGAAAATTATCTCTATCGATAAAAACAGCTGCAAAATGAACTTGTCTATCAAGGCATTGGAAGTTGAAGAGCAAAAACGTGCGATTGCCGAATACGGCTCGACCGATAGCGGTGCTAGCCTAGGAGATATCCTTGGTGCTGCGCTAAATAGTTCTTCTGAAGACAAAGCGAAGAAAAACAAGAAGTAGTTTATACGAAACTTAAGAAGGGCTGTACTTGCAGATGTTAAAAGAGTGGTTTTATTATTCTTTTAACCTAAGCGGTGCAGCCCTTTTTTTTATTAGGAGAGGATAATGGCATTAAGTGCAGACAATCTACTGGAACGTATGCAGCTAAAATCGCAAGTCAGCCGCTGGCGGATGGTTGCGATTGTGGTGGCAGCATTGTTGCTATTGCTTGTGTTAATGCCTAATGATGACTCTTCCAGTCCTCTTACTCTGGGAGGTAAATTTATCGCCCGTGTGGAAGTGAATGATATTATTTTAGAAGGCCGTGAGCGTGATACTAAACTGCGGGAAATTGCAAAAAACGATAACGCTGTTGCTGTGATAGTGCATATTAATTCTCCCGGAGGGAGTATTGTGGGCGGTGAAACACTTTACTACGCCATGCAATCACTCGCCAAAGAAAAGCCAGTTGTAGTGGTTATGGGTGGGTTGGCAGCCTCAGGCGGATATATGGCGGCATTGCCTGCGCATCATATTTTAGCGCATGAAGGCACGTTGACCGGTTCTATCGGGGTGATTCTGCAAACAGCAGAATTTACTGAGCTTGCAGATAAACTAGGCGTTAAGCTCTTAACATTTAAATCGGGTGACTTAAAGGCGACACCATCGCCGTTTGAAAAGGTAAGCCCTGCTGCGCGCAGTGCTATTGAAAGTAGCATTCAAAGTGGCTTTGATATGTTTGTGCGTATGGTGGCTGAATCGCGTGAAATGAACGAGAATCAGGTTAGGAAAATAGCGGATGGACGCGTCTATACTGGTGCTCAGGCGCTTGAAAATGGATTGGTTGATGCCATTGGTTCAGAACAAGATGCACTTTTATGGTTGCAAGAAGTGCACCAAATCGGTACATCTTTATCTATTAGGGATATTTCCTTAAAGCCTGAGAAGAGTAAATTTGATGAGTTTTACACCTCTATATGGGGGGGGAATAGTATGGCTCAAGTGATAAATGGCATGCAGGGTTTAATGGTGCTATGGAAGCCATAATCGCTGCGCTTAAAAATAGCATTATTACTTTTTGTTGATACTGGTGTGCTTAGAAGAAGCAACGTTGTCAATAAAAATGAGCAATGTTATTGTAAATCGAAGGGGCATTATGACGGTAGAAAGAAACTTTCCTGTAGAAGAAATGAATATGCGGGTAACAAGGCAGGATATTGTGCGTCGCGTAGCAGCGCATGGTAAAGGCATTTATACTAAAGACGCACAGTCGTTAGTAGATATTTTATTCCGTGAAATGTCGGATGCATTGGCAGATGGAAACCGTATCGAGATACGTGGATTTGGCACCTTCACGGTGAAGCGTCGCGAGGCACGCGTGGCACGTAATCCTAAAACAAATACCAAAGTTGAGCTTTCAAGCCGTGTGATGCCTTATTTTCGCGCAGGTAAGGAACTGAAGGATCGTTTAAACAGCTATTAAATATGGCTGTTATCTCAGTAAATTTCAGAAAAAAACCTTCGGATAACGAAGGGAGCTTGATTTGTATCAGAATCATGCTAGCGTAAGGCTTGTTTGCAGATATTCTTAACGTAAAGTGAAGGCAAAAAGTTATGCGTAAACCGTTGGTTTTATTATCCGTTATGGCGGTCTTTGTGGGAGCAGGTGTTGTAGCGCTGCCCTACCTTATGGATGTAAATCGTTATAAACCTCAAATTACAGCACTGATTGAAGAGCATGCGCATCGCAAAGTGCGGCTTGAGGGTGATATTGATTTGCGGTTATTTCCTTCGCTCGCTCTTAAAGTTACTGACCTTCACCTGTTGGAAGCGGATGGAAAAACCGATCTTGTTCATATTGGAAAGCTCACCTTGTTGGTTGAGTTGTGGCCTTTACTTAAACAGCAAGTAAAAGTGGATAGTTTAATTTTAGATGATGTGGATGCATTCTTAAAAATTGATAAAAATGGTACTCCCAATTGGGAAGCTACTGTTGCTGAAAGAGAGCAACAGTCAGTTGAAGGTAAAGATAAAGATGAAGAGGTTGCTGAAAATAACATTGGCAGCGCACCTGTAGATGGTGAGAAAGATAAAGTAGCGCAGCAGGAAAGTGATGCTGCTTTAGTGCTCAAAGAAGTGATTATTCGCAATGCTGAGCTTGATTTTCAAGATAAGCAGGTTGGTAGGCGCATTACGCTAAATAATCTAGCATTAGCAGCAGATTTTGCGGACGGAAAAAGTAATTTAGATGTTTCAGGCAAAGTGGTTGGTTTGCCCAAAGAGCTACAAGATTTTTCGCTTGTGAGTTCAATTGAGTTTAATGCCGGCACAAGTGTGCAAGCAAAAGACACCAAATTTAAACTTGGTAAGATTAACGGTACTTCAAATTTTCTCTTTAATTTTGCCAAAAAAGTAAAGCAGGTTGAAGGTGGTATTTATCTGAATGATGCCGACATAACGCCTTATGTGCAGTGGTGGCAAACTGGTGCTACCGGTGGTTCTGCGCCTGTGGCCAAAGCTGGTGCTGCTGCGGCGGGAAGAAGTGCTGTAGCATTAAGCGATGCATCTGCTGCAAAAAAAGTGCCGCATAGTTGGAGTTCTCAGCCCATAGATGTATCGGTTCTACGGCTTTACTCTGGACATTTTGGTCTTTATTTTGATGGTTTGAAATATGAGAACTATCAGCTTGGTAAGGGGGATATTTATGCTCATTTGCAGTATGGAAATCTGTCACTAAAAGTGAAGGAATTGGCACTGCTTGAGGGTAATCTTCAAGGGGAAGTGAAGGCAATGCTTTCGCCAAATGGCATGCTAGATGTGGGTGCTAACTTGAAGTTGGCTGACATTGAGCTTGGTGCATTACCTCATGAGATTAAAGCACTTGCCTACGAGCCATCGGGTAAGGTGGGTTTTGATATTAATGTGAAATCTAAAGGTAATAATCAGAAAGCATTGGTTTCAGCCTTAGCAGGCAAGGCAGATTTGAATGTGGCAAACGCAGAATTTCAAACCTTGGGGGATGCATTGCAAGAGCAGTTGGGTGATCCGCTCATCAGTCATGCGATTGCGCCATATCGAAAATCATTTGGAAATATTGCACAGATGAGCGCGCACTGGGATGTTGCAGGCGGTGTATTCAAAAATAAAGATTTTCGCATGCAATCTTCGCCGGTTAGTTTTTTAGGGGAAGGTGAAATCAATTTGCCAGACTACCAGCTCTATTATCGTTTTGTACCTGTTAGAACCGGTGATGGCGAGCAGGTGAATTTTGCTGGCGTCAAGTTGCCAGATGTGTTGCTTAAAGGTGCGATTGATGCCCCTAAGGTGCGCCTTGATGCGGGAGATACCGTGCGTGGCTTAATTGAAAAAGGACTTAGCGATGGTGGCGTGAAGGAAATAAAGCGTGATCTTATCGACAAGCGCCGCGAGGTGGTGGACGAATTAAAGAAAGGGCTGGAAAAAAACGGCTTAAAGAATCTTTTGCAAGGGTTTTAGTTCTAAGTGAAGTGGCTAAACTATGCTATATTTCTAGTTCTTCTAACGCTGGCAACCTCATTTGCCTTGGGTAATAACCATCCGGTTGTGTTCTACTTTAATCTTCTTTCGTGGTCGGTGGAGGCGCCGTTTTATATTTGGTTATGGGGTGCATTTCTTCTGGGCGTTGTGTCTTGCTGGCTTGTGCAGATGTTTAGGCGAGCAGGAAATTTAATGAATAGGCATCATCAAAAGAAGGAAATTGAAGCGTTGCGTAGCGAAATTTCTGCGCTAAAATGTGAAGCGAAGATAAGAGAAACCTATCAGGACGAACAGCAAGATGACGAAGAAAAAAGCTAAAATCTGTGGAGTAACGAATCGCGCTGCTGTTGATGCAGCAGTGCAAGGCGGTGCAGATTTTATTGGCTTCGTATTTTTTCCGCCATCCCCGCGTCATGTTACGCCGCAAGTGGCAGCTGAGCTATCGAAAGCATTGCCAACGCATGTAAAAACAGTGGCGGTGTTGGTGGATGTAAGTAATGAGGAATTAACGCAAATTTTAGCGCATTTTAGGCCTGATTTCCTGCAATTGCATGGACATGAAAGCAAAGAACGTGTAAAGGAGTTGCGAGAAATATCCGGTATTGCGGTGATGAAAGCAATTTCAGTTAGAAGCAGTGATGATATTGCAAATGGTGCCACCTATTCGGACGTAGCGGATATGCTGTTGTTTGATGCTAAAGCGCCTTCAACGTCACCTTTGCCGGGTGGAAACGGTATCAGTTTTGACTGGACCTTGCTAAAAACACGCCAATTTTCAGTGCCATGGATGCTTTCAGGTGGGCTGAATATTGAGAATGTCCGTCAGGCAATGCGCATTAGTGGCGCAACCATGGTGGACGTATCTTCCGCGGTTGAAAGTGAACCGGGTGTGAAAGACGAGGGGCTGGTAAAGCTGTTTTTAGAGAAGGTAAAAGCAACATGAGCAAAGCTCAGAAAAACTATCAACAGCCAGATAAAAACGGTCACTTTGGTACCTATGGCGGGCGCTATGTCGCTGAAACGCTGATGCCACTTATTTTGCAAGTGGGGGAAGCCTATGAAGAAATTAAGCAGGATCCTGCGTTCTTAAAAGAGCTGGACTATTATTTGACGCATTATGTAGGGCGGCCAAGCCCGCTTTATTTTGCGCGTCGTATGACTGAGCATTTGGGTGGTGCAAAAATTTATTTCAAGCGTGATGAGTTAAATCACACAGGCGCGCACAAAATCAACCACTGCATCGGGCAGATACTTCTTGCTAAGAAAATGGGCAAAAAACGTATTATCGCAGAAACAGGGGCAGGGCAGCATGGTGTAGCTACCGCAACGGTGTGTGCGTTGTTTAATCTTCCCTGCACTATTTATATGGGTGCAAAAGACGCAGCGCGTCAGCGGCCAAACCTCTTCCGTATGAAGCTTTTGGGTGCAGAAATCAAAACGGTAGATGCAGGTTCTGCAACGCTTAAAGATGCCATGAACGAAGCCATGCGTGATTGGGTGGCGAGTGTGGATGATACTTACTATCTGATTGGCACGGCGGCAGGGCCGCATCCATTTCCGATGATGGTGCGTGATTTTCAATCGATTATCGGGCGCGAAGCCAAAACACAAATGATGGAAGCTGAAGGCCGTTTGCCAGATTCACTTGTGGCATGTATTGGCGGTGGCAGCAATGCGTTGGGCTTGTTTACGGCATTTATCAAAGACGATGTAGAGATGATAGCAGTAGAAGCAGCCGGAAAAGGCTTAAATACGGATGAGCATGCCGCATCGGTGAATAAAGGCAGCTATGGCGTGATGCATGGTAATGCGTCACTTTATTTGCAGGATGATGATGGGCAGATTAAAAATGCACATTCAATCTCAGCAGGGCTTGATTATCCAGGCATTGGGCCTGAGCATGCTTATCTGCATGATATTGGCCGTGTGCGCTATGAATCAGCCACTGATGTTGAGGCATTGGAAGCCTTTCAGGCATGTGCGAAGCTAGAGGGGATTATTCCCGCGCTAGAGCCAAGCCACGCGCTGGCTTATGTGCTGCGCGAAGCGGGCAAACTGCCAAAAGAGCACTTAATGGTGATGAATCTGTGCGGACGTGGTGATAAGGATATTTTTAATGTTGCCGATGCGTTTGGGGTAGAGCTATGACGCTTGCACGCATTGAAAAAACATTTGAAACCTTAAAGCAACAAGGCAGAGCAGGCTTGGTGACTTATACCATGGCTTTTGATCCAAGCCGCAAGGTAAGCGAGCAGATATTGGCGCAGCTGCCTGAAGCAGGTGCGGATATTATCGAACTTGGCATGCCTTTTTCTGATCCGATGGCGGATGGACCGGCAATACAAGTGGCGGGCAAGCGTGCACTCAAAGCCGGAGCAAAGCTTAAAACCATTTTAGAAATTGTCGCAACCTTTAGGCAGAATAACCAGCACACACCTGTAGTGCTGATGGGTTATTATAACCCAATTCAGCATTATGGAATTGATGCTTTTGTAAAAGATGCCGCCAATGCAGGGGCTGATGGGCTATTGATTGTAGATTTGCCGCCAGAAGAAGATGGGTTGGTATTTGATGCCTGCAAGGCAGAATCGCTCGCGCTGATTAAACTTTTAACCCCCACAACAGACGAAAAACGCCTTAAAACCGTGTTGCCACATGCAAGCGGCTTTCTTTATTATGTGACGGTGGCAGGGGTGACGGGCACAAGTTCAGCTACGAAAGAATCGATTGCAGCGGCAGTGAAACGCTTTAAAGACCATACCGATTTGCCGATTGTGGCCGGATTTGGTATCAAAACACCTGATGCGGTGGCAGAACTAAAAGATACCGCCGATGCGCTGGTGGTGGGTTCTGCGATTGTGGCGCAAATTACAGAAGCGCATAGTGCTGAAAATGCTGTACCCAAGGTGTTGGGGCTGGTGAGTAGTTTGGCCAAGGCAATTGCCTGAGCAGGTGCTTGCCAAGGGCATTAGCAATCATAAGGAATAGGGCGATGAAGAAGATCGAAGCAATTATAAAGCCATTTAAGATGGACGAAGTGCGTGAAGCGCTTGAAGAAGCTGGTGTTTGCGGCATGATGGTGACGGAAATTAAAGGATTTGGAAATCAAAAAGGTCGCTCTGAAGAATATGAATCGGAAGAGTATGTGATTGATTATCTGGCAAAGTTGAGAGTGGAAGTAGTGGTTGAAGACCGTCAGGTAGAAAAAGCAGTGAAGGCGATTTGCGATACGGCAGGTACAGGCCGTATTGGTGATGGAAAAATCTTTATTTACGATGTGTTGGATGCGGTACGTATTCGCACAGGTGAGCGTGGCAATAAAGCGCTTTAGTACTTCAAAAGCACATAGATAATTTTAAAACTAAGGGCGCAGAAAGGCGTTTGGGTCAGTTAGGCGCGGTGCAAATGTGAAGATATAAATTTGAAAGCGCTGCAATACAGAATTCCAAAAATTTCACTGGAAAACCTAAGTTAAATTTGTTATGAAGAAGCCCCAAGTCGTAAAGCGCGACTTGGTTTTTTTGTATTTAGGGTATTTTCAGTTTTAAATGTCCTTTCAAAAGCCATAAAATTTTTAACAAACCCACTAAAGATGACACGAGGAGATACCATGTCCGCTAAAAATAAAGTGCTGGAGTTGATTAAAGAACACCATATTGAGTTTGTTGATTTTCGTTTTACCGATCCAAAAGGTAAATGGCAGCACACCGCATATATGGCGAGTGAAGTTGATGAGGAGTTGCTGGGCGATGGGGTGATGTTTGATGGTTCGTCTATCGGCGGCTGGAAGGCGATTAACGAATCGGATATGATTTTGATGCCTGATTTAGAAAGTGCTTTTGTTGATCCGTTTGCGGCGCAACCAACACTTGTGGTTACATGTGATGTGGTTGAGCCTGCCACTGGCCAAGGCTACACCCGCGATCCGCGCTCAACTGCGCGCCGCGCTGAAAGCTATCTTGCTTACACAGGCATTGGCGATGCGGCTTATTTTGGCCCTGAGCCAGAATTTTTCGTGTTTGATGACGTGCGCTGGAAAGTGGAAATG